>DCMX01000089.1:0-13863 GCA_002321855.1 Fidelibacterota bacterium UBA1611
TGCCATTTTCTAAAAACGAGTTGAATGGTTATTTAAGTCGACATTCGATTCCATTCATAGAAGATGCAACTAACAATGACATCTCTATTCCCAGGAATTTTTTTCGTCACCAGGTCATAAAACCTTGGGAAAATCAATTTCCAGATTTGATTTCCGCTGTTAAAGAAACTATAGGCCATTTTTCAGAGTGGCATGATGCACTATTTTTCTTTGTGAACCAAATAGTAAGAGATAAGGTAGAGTATTATGATGACGGGAAAATCGGCATTTCAAAATCTTCAATAAAACAGCTACCAACCATTATCAAAGCATTGGTTTTTAAGATGCTAACCCAATCTTGTGGACAGTGGCGTCGGCATGATTATACCATGTTTAAACAATTCATAAATTCTGATAAAACAGGAATAATTATACAGCAAAAACATGGATGGGAACTGCTAAGCGACCGAAGAAGCTGGATTCTAAGAAAACAAGAAAGAAGAATTAAAGATAAATTGGAAATAAAACCAGGCAGCAGAGTGGAATTTGGGAATCATGTGTACGGCATGAATTTGATAAAAAAGCCTATATGTTTTTCTAAAGATTGTAATACTGAGATATTGGATTGGGATACAATAAAGAATAGAAGATTAATTTTACGGTATTGGCGTAATGGAGATCAATTTAAACCACTAGGATTAAATGGTTGCCAGAAAGTGAGCGATTTTTTAATTAATAATAAAATTGACCGATTCTCAAAAGATGACCAAGTTATATTAACCGCAGATGATGATATTATTTGGGTTTGTGGAATGCGCATTGATGAATCAGTGAAGGTCACTTCCCGAACAAAGCAAACTGTAGAATTACAGCGTTTTAACTGAGAAATATGACTGTTCATAATTCGAAACTTGTTCCGTTTATTTCCAAGGAAGAACTCCATTCCAGGGTATCAGATATTGGTAATGAATTATCGGAAAAGTTCAAGGATAAGGTTCCAATTCTAATAGGAATCTTAAATGGCAGCTTCATGTTTATGGCCGATTTAATGCGTGCTTTAACAATCGATTGTGAAATGGATTTCATTAAGTTGAATAGTTACTCTGGAGATGAAACAACTGGTATAATCCACCTTATAAAGGATATTTCTGCAGATATCACTGGCCGGCATGTAATTATAGTGGAAGATATCATTGATTCTGGTTTAACAGTAAATTTTATTAGGAAGCGTCTTTTTGAAGTTTCTCCAAAATCTTTATCGATTGTTACACTATTGTTGAAACCAGATGTAGCTAAACTGGATTTTAAGGTGGACATCATTGGATTTGAAATTCCCCCGGATTTCGTTGTAGGATACGGTCTGGATTTCAATCAAAAACTGAGACATTTAGATTCGATCTATCGTCTAGACCTAATATAGGAATATGACTTTTAGGATATTTCATGGAAAATAGAACAAAGAAAAAGCATCGGCAACCACATCGAAAGTATAAAGAAAAAAAAACTCCTCAGGATGAGTTTAATTGGAAGCGAGCTGGTAAAACGAGTCTTATTTGGATCGGTATTATTTTAGTTGCTGTTTATTTATCAAGTTTATTGACAAATGGACGAAAAAATGAATTAGAGATAGAGTATACTCAATATCGTGAAAAATTAATAGCTGGTGATATTGGTAAGGCGGTCATTATTGGTAAAACGTTCCATGGCGAGTTTATTAACCCACAGGTTATTGATACAAAATTAGGTAGTGTGGAAGGTATAACAAAATTCCGTCTTACACTTCCATTTGTCGATCGGGAAGTGACTAAGCAGTGGGACCAGGCAGGATTGGATTATAGTTTTAAGGAAAAGAGTGTCGATTGGACTGGATATCTTTTGAATATGTTTCCCTGGATACTATTAATTGGATTCTGGATCTTTATGGTAAGAAGGATGCAAGGTGGAGCTGGGGGAATGAAAGGGATCTTTAATTTTGGTAAGAGCAGGGCATCTTTATGGACATCAGATCAACCTCGGGTTACTTTCAGGGATGTGGCAGGTTGCGAGGAGGCAAAAGAAGAGCTCCAAGAAGTAATTGAATTTTTAAAGAGCCCGAAACGTTTTCAAAAATTAGGTGCCAAAATTCCTAAAGGTGCATTACTAGTGGGTCAACCTGGGACTGGTAAAACACTTTTAGCACGGGCAATTGCTGGTGAAGCTAGTGCGCCCTTTTACAGCCTTAGTGGTGCTGACTTTGTTGAAATGTTCGTAGGCGTTGGTGCATCGCGGGTTAGAGATTTGTTTGAACAAGCGAAAAAGAGTACACCCTGTATTATCTTTATTGATGAATTAGATGCAGTGGGCCGTCAACGTGGTGCTGGAATAGGTGGCGGGCACGATGAACGAGAACAGACACTCAATGCCCTATTAGTTGAAATGGACGGTTTTGATAACAATCAAAATATTATCGTTGTTGCTGCCACCAACCGTCCTGATGTTCTTGATTCTGCATTGCTGCGGCCTGGAAGGTTTGACCGGCAGATTATGGTGGATATTCCTGATTATATAGGAAGGTTAGGGATATTAAAGGTCCATACGAAGAAAGTAGTGCTAAACCGAAGAAGGGTTGATTTACTATCAATCGCTAAAGGCACTCCAGGAATGGTTGGTGCAGATCTTGCAAATATTGTAAATGAGGCAGCGCTATTGGCTGCTAGAAAACGGAAAAAATCTGTTGATATGGATGACTTCGAAGAAGCAAAGGACAAGGTCATGATGGGTATACAACGTAAGAGTATGATTCTTTCGGATGAGGAAAAAGAAATCACGGCCTATCATGAAGCTGGACATGCCCTGGTTGCTTTGCGGACAGAAGGAGCTGACCCTGTTCATAAAATTACCATTATTCCTAGGGGTAGAGCTTTAGGGGTCACAATGCAACTACCTATTGATGAAAGGCATGGCTTTCCAAAGTCATATATTGAAGGCCGATTGGCAATTCTTATGGGCGGACGTGGAGCTGAAATGCTTATTTTTCATCAGATGACCACGGGTGCTGGAAATGATATTGAGCAGGCAACAAAGGTTGCCCGAAAAATGATAACTGAATGGGGAATGAGCGATCTATTAGGCCCAATGACATTTGGCAAAAAGAATGAGGAAATATTTCTTGGTCGTGAAATTCAATCCCACAGGGATTATAGTGAAGTGACAGCACGAATTATTGACGAAGAGATCTCAAGAGTAGTACGAAGTGCCCAACGATGTGCTGAAATGATTTTAAAAAATGAAGTTGAATTACTTCATCGATTGGCCCAAGAATTACTAAAGTATGAAACATTGACTGTCAAAGACTTGGAAAAAATTCTAAAAGGGAAAAAGCTCACCCGACGTATTAATGGCAGAAGTAATAATAAAATACACACCACGAAACCTCAAAGAGCCACTGATACCAGGCGTAAAACTAAAATAGTTGGATCAAGCACGCCTAGAAAAAAACCTCAAAAACTGCGAACCAAGGAATAATCCTATAGTGCATCCTCACCTGACATTGGATAAATTTAAATCGTGGTGTCAGAATCCGGAACGCCCAACGCTAATTATGGGAATCCTTAATGTTACACCAGATTCTTTCAGTGATGGTGGCAAATATTTTTCGACTGAACGTGCCATTGATCATGCCTTAAATATGATTTCTGATGGTGCTGATATAATCGATATAGGAGGAGAATCAACAAGGCCTGGTGCGGAATCATTGGATGAGGATGAAGAGATGGACCGTATCATTCCGGTCATTAAAGGGTTGAGAAAGAAAAGTGATATATTGATTTCCGTTGATACTTACAAGGCCAGCGTTGCTGAAATGGCTATTTCAGCAGGTGCGAATATTATTAATGATATCAGTGGTTTGTCATTTGATTCAGAAATGGTTTCGCTGGTAGCAGATAATAAAGTTCCAATCGTTATTATGCACATTAAGGGTAATCCAAAGACAATGCAGAAAGAGCCTGTTTACCAAGATCTTATTGGCGAATTGGTGGCATTTTTTCTTAAACAGATTCAAATGGCTAAGAAGAAGGGTATAAAACAATTTCAAATAATTCTTGATCCTGGGATAGGATTTGGGAAAAAATATGAAGATAATTTCACTATTTTACATAACCTAAAAAGTATTTGTGAATTAGGCTATCCTATAATGATTGGTCCTAGTCGTAAGTCTTTTATTGGTGATACTCTGAATCTCCCATCGGATAAGAGGATAGAGGGAACATCTGCAGCAATAACAGCGGGCGTTCTAAATGGAGCCAGAATTGTCCGAGTGCATGATGTCAAAGAAATGAAAAGAGTAGTTAGAATCGCTGAAAAAATTCGCACAGCTGCGTAATGACTCTTTTTTCAATAGGGTTTATCAATGTTTCTCTTATAGATATTATTGACCTGATTCTGGTTACATGGATCTTTTATAAGGTATACCAATACTTTAAAGAAACTCGTGCGGGACAGATGTTAATAGGCCTTATTATTCTACTGATTGCATCATTTTTATTCAATGCAATTGGATTCAGTGCAACATCTTGGCTTGTAAATCAGTTTCAGACCGTATGGGTAGTCGCTTTTGTCATCCTTTTTCAGCCAGAGATTCGACGTTTACTGATTTACGTGGGACAGACTAGGTTCTTCCGTTCTATTTTTCGGGTTGGAACAAGTCGATCGTTGGAAGCGGTTGTTGACGCATCACTGAAAATGAGTGATAGACAATGGGGAGCACTAATTGTTATTCAGAGAGAAACTGGGTTACGTGCTTATAAAGAATCAGGTATCTCAATCAAAGGTGAAGTGTCTACAGCACTTTTGTTATCAATATTTAATCCATCATCGCCACTACATGATGGTGCTGTAGTCCTACAAAATACCTTGGTTGAATCGGCAGGATGTATTTTGCCATTGACCGAAAGTGAAATGATAAATCCAGATATGGGAACTCGTCATAGAGCGGCTCTGGGTCTTACTGAAGAGTCCGATGCTATCGTTATTGTTGTATCTGAGGAACGAGGGGCCATTGCGGCAGCAGAAAATGGAAGATTTGTGAAATTGGATATGGATGAAATGGTATTACGCCGCTACTTAAATGAAAGACTATTTATATCATCTGGTGATTGAAAGGAAATTAGAATGCAATCCCTAATTTCCCTTAATTAAATTAAGTCATGGAATTAGCTGACCTTAAAGAAAGATATAGCAAAGCCGAAAAGAAATACTCCGAACTGCGGAGGTATCTTTGATCTGGAGTCCAGCCAAAAAAAACTGGAATTGCTCCGTAAAGCATCTGTAGATCCATCCTTCTGGAACAATAACCAGAAAGCGTCCGCCATCCTAAAACAGATCTCCCGCCTGGAAAAGGAAATTGACCTATGGTCTAGCCTGGAGCGTCGCCATGGCGACGTAGAAGTGCTCCTGGAATTTGCTGAAACAGAGGAAACAACCCTTGAAGAAGTGGAAAAAGAACTTGATGATTATCAAACCATCGTGGAAGAAGTAGAACTCAAAATGATCTTGGGCAAAAAAGAAGATACACAAAATGCTATTATTGCCATACATCCAGGAGCTGGTGGTACCGAAAGCCAGGATTGGGCTCAGATGCTGTATCGAATGTATTCCCGTTGGGCGGAAAAGCAGGATTTTAAGGTTGATCTTATTGATATGCAACCTGGTGACGAAGCAGGAATCAAAGATGTAACCTTTGAGATTCAGGGTGATTATGCTTATGGACTGGCGAAAGCAGAAGTTGGGGTACACCGTATGGTGCGCATTTCACCCTTTGATGCCAATAATCGCCGACATACATCCTTTGCCTCGGTATTTGTTTACCCTTCAGTGAACGATGAGATTGAGGTAGAAATTAGTTCAACAGATCTACGGATTGATACCTATCGCGCCAGCGGGGCCGGAGGTCAACATGTGAACAAGACCGACTCAGCGGTGCGAATCACCCATATTCCTACAGGAATTGTGGTACAATGCCAGAATGAGAGGTCCCAGCATAAGAATAAAAACCAGGCTATGAAAATATTAAAGGCCCGCCTGTATCAGGTAGAGCTGGAAAAGGAAAAAGAGAAGAATAAAGGGCTGGAAGAACAAAAAAAGGATATCGCTTGGGGGAGCCAAATTCGGTCCTATGTGTTTCACCCTTACAATATGGTGAAAGATCACCGTACAAAGAAGGAATCAGGCAATACCCAGGCAGTTATGGACGGCAATCTGAATTCCTTTATACGGGCCTTCTTGCTCAGTAACATTGTAGAGAATTCAGCAAAAACGGTAAAGGATTGATGATGTCAGAAGAATATAAAAGTCTACACCAGATTATTGATTTTCGCATGGAAAAACTAAATAAGCTCCGAGAGGCGGGTGTGAATCCCTATCCGCATAAATACGAGCCTACCCATAAAAGTCAGTACATCCTGGATCATTATGATGAGTTGGAAGATCAGACAGTATGCGTAGCTGGACGGATTATGGCCCTGCGTAAAATGGGAAAAGCTTCATTTGCCCATGTTATGGATTCAGCAGGACGAATTCAAATTTTCATTCGCCGTGATGATGTTGGAGAGGATATTTACAATCATTTCAAACTTCTGGATATCGGGGATTATGCTGGTGTGGAAGGTGAAATATTCACAACCAAGACCGGTGAAATTACTATCCGAACCAATAAATTGACCATCTTAGCTAAAAGCATCCGGCCTCTGCCAATGGTAAAGGAAAAGGATGGCCAAGTGTTTGATGCTTTTTCTGATAAGGAACAGCGTTACCGAAACCGTCACCTTGACCTTATTGTCAATCCGGAAGTGCGGGAAATTTTTGTGAAACGGGCACGAATCATTCAGGAAGTCCGTCAAGCACTGGATGAGCAAGGTTTCTTGGAAGTCGAAACACCGGTCCTGCAGCCTCTTTATGGTGGAGCGAATGCCCGGCCGTTTACCACCTACCACAATTCCTTGGATCAAAAACTGTACCTGCGCATTGCCGATGAACTTTACCTAAAACGCTTGATCATTGGTGGTTTTGACCGGGTTTATGAGATTGCCAAGGATTTTCGCAATGAAGGTATGGATCGTAACCACAATCCAGAATTCACAATGCTGGAGTTTTACTGGGCTTATGCTGATTATGAGGATTGTATGAAAATTGTTGAAGACATGGTACGCCGGTCAGCAGAATCAGTGAATGCTTTGAAGGTCAAATGGGGAGAAATGAGTATCGATTTGTCGAAACCTTTCGCACGGAAACCCATCCTTGATTTGCTCAAGGATGTTACTGGGCATAACCTGGTAGAATCGTCTGATGATGACATGCGGTCCATCTGCAAAGAGCATCACATTGATGTAGGAAAGAATGCGAATTATGGACAAATGTTGGATGAATTGATGGGAACCCTGGTAGAACCAAACTTGGTACAGCCGGTATTCGTGGTAGATTATCCAAAAGCGATATCGCCCCTGGCTAAAACCCACCGGAATGGGAACCCGGATCTCGTTGAAAGGTTTGAACTCTTTATTGGCGGAACCGAATTTGCAAACGCATTTACAGAGTTGAATGATCCGGTGGATCAACGACAACGGCTGGAAGCCCAGGCTGCGCTTAAAGAGCGTGGTGACGAGGAGGCTCAGCCCGTGGACGAAAATTTCATCCAGGCTTTAGAAGCCGGCATGCCACCCACAGGTGGTGTAGGTCTGGGTATCGACCGGTTGGTTATGCTGCTTACAGGAAACCGCTGGATTAAGGATGTGATTCTTTTTCCGGCCATGAGAATAGATAATCAATAACGATGAATTTGAGCCTGAGGTTTGTCCTGCGCTATTTACGTGCCCCAGAGAAAGGTAGTTTTTCATCTTACACCAGCAAGCTATCTATAATCGGGCTTTCTATTGGGGTGTCTGCCCTGATGCTTACTGCCAGCATCATACGGGGATTTGAGAATACTCTTTCAGATAAACTGTCCGGGTTTGATGGGATGATACGGGTTCAACATATGCTGGGTCATTCCATTACTAGTAATATCTCAGTATTGGATTCCATGTTAGGTCAATTTCCTTTGTCCATAGAGTACAAACCCTACATTCGAAAAGGTGCTATGATTCGCGTAGGTAATAAAGCTGAAGGGATTCTGGTGGAAGGCATCGATCATTTACCAACTGGTCTGGAATATAATATGCATAAAAGTGCAATTTCCTCTGGTAAGATTATTCTAGGTAAGTCGCTTGGCTCAGTAATGGATGTTGAATTAGGAGATCGGATTATTATTTCAGATTTGGAAACCATGATGCAGCCTGGTTCCTCTCAGCGGATTTCAAGTGTTGAAATTGGAGGATTTTTTCATTCCGGAATGCTGGAATATGATAAAACAATTGCTTTTGTTTCTTTATCCCAGGCTCGGACTATATTTAATATGGAGTCACAGATTACCGGTTATATTATTAACTCAGATGAATCTCTAAAGGACATAATGGATTATTTTGTTGAAAATCTTAGTTACCCTTATTACCCTGAATCCTGGCAGGACAGGCACCGCATCCTATTCGAATGGATTAGCATACAGCGTTGGCCGGCCCTGATCATATTCGGGATGATTGCGCTGGTGGGTATTGTGAATATCCTGGCTACCCTGGCTATGATAGTTATTGAGAAATCCGGTCAGGTTGGAATGCTCATAGCGCAGGGTATGCACCGTCGCACCATCCGGAAGATATTTCTCCTCCAAAGCAGTGCCATCGGAATTATTGGCGGAATCATCGGAACCTGTGTGGCAGGATTGTTTATATTTCTCCAGCATCGATACCATATAATTACTATCCCTGAGGACATATACTTTATGGACCACATCCCGGTGCATGCGGACCCGGGAATGTTTTTATTAATCTTGTCTGGTACTCTCATAGTATGCTTGCTGGCATCACTCTGGCCAACCAAAGCAGTTATGGATATTCTTCCTGCTGACGTCCTGAGGTACGAATGAACCTGACCCGGGAAATTGCACTCAGATTTCTAATGTCTCGGAAAGGGCCGGGCCGTTTTACAGGGATTGTTTCCATGGCAGGTATGGGAGTAGGATGCTTTGCCCTGGCAATATCACTGGCTGTGTTAAATGGATTTGAGGGACAGGTACGTGAAAAACTTCGGGGTTTTGATGGTGACCTTCGCTTGACTGGAACCGAACTGGATGCCACGATACAACTCTTGGAAAACCGACCTGAGATTCAGTCAGTTATGCCTTTTAAGACCCGCCAGGGGCTAATCCAGTATCGATCTAATCAGCGGATGGTTACATTCAAAGCGGTGGATATGCAAATGATGCAGTCATTTTACAATGTGTCAATACAAGGTGAAATACCCCAAAAAAATGGGATCCTTATTGGCCGGGACACCGCTGCCCGTCTGGGTGTGCGCGTTGGTGATGAAATGATAATCAGTAGTCCTTTGGACCAGACTCCATCGATTGGATTTCCGCACCGGTTAAAAACTATAGTGAATGGAATCTTTCATTCCCAAATTTTAGATTATGATGACCGTATAATTTTTTTGCCCGCTGAAACCGGGGAACTTTTATTTAGACGCCTCGATCGATGGGACGGCATTGATCTTCGTATTTATCCTGAGACAAACATAGAAGATGCTGAAACAAGCATTGCGGCTGTTTTGCCGAAAGGGGTTATTCTTCAAACATGGGAGGACATCCACAGTATCTTGGTCAAAGCCATGCGGTTGGAAAGGCTCGGTGCCATAAGCGTTCTCAGTTTGATTATTCTCGTGGCGGCATTTAATCTGACAGCTACCTTATCGTTGATCACCGTTCAAAAGATCAAGGAGATTGGCATTCTCAGGGCTATGGGTACGCCAATCCATACCCTGAAAAATGTATTGGTTATTCAGGGGTTCTGGCGCGGAGGATGGGGAGCGTTTTCAGGTCTGTTATCAGGATGTTGTCTGGTTTTCATTCAAAATATTACCGGCTTTATTCCCCTACCCACAGATATATATTTTATGCGAACCCTTCCCATGCAACTATTGCCAGCTGATATTTTGCTGATCACAATTATTGCCAGTGGCTTTATTTTGATATCATCTTGGGCAGCAAGTCGCAAAGTCGCTATTATTGAACCGAGAGATGCACTTCAATGGACAAAATAGTAATAGAAGCCGACCAGATATTTAAAACTTATTCCAATGGAAGGAGAGAGTTAGAGGTTCTTTCCGGAATTGGTCTCAATGTGAATTCCGGGAATATTATTACCATTATGGGTCAGTCTGGGGCGGGAAAATCTACCCTTTTGAATATACTGGGTACCTTGGATAAACCAGACAAAGGAGTTGTAAAAATAAATAATATTAGAGTCGATGTATTGCTTGAAGATGAACTGGCCGAACTGCGAAATAAACATATCGGATTTATTTTTCAGTTTCATCACCTTTTACCGGAATTCACCGCGCAAGAAAACATGTTATTACCAGCGTGGATCAAAAATGGGAAAAAGATTCCTACGGACTGGGGAATGGAATTACTGGAGACCGTGGGTTTAACTGAAAGGAAAGATCACTTACCATCGCAATTGTCTGGAGGAGAACGGCTACGTACTGCGGTAGTTCGGGCACTAATTAACCAACCGGATATACTGCTTGCTGATGAACCAACTGGGAATCTGGATATAGAAAACGCACGGAAATTAATTGACCTATTACTACGAATTAACAGAGATTTTGGCCAGACAATTGTGCTTACAACTCATAATCCAGAAGTGGCAGAGATCGGTCATGTCAAATATGAATTATGTGCAGGTCAACTAAGAATTATTTAGCAACATTATTATGAAAGAGAATTTTTCAAAAAGAGTACAGAATATTTTAAAAAAAGCAAAGGAAGAAGCCATACGGTTAGGGCATAGTTATGTTGGTTCAGAGCATATACTTTTAGGTCTTTTGAAAGAAAAATCAGGCGTTTCCCATAAGTTACTTGATGCAAATGGTATTGACTACCTGGAAATGATTGTCATGATCGAAGATTTGATTAAAGAATCCGGCGGAACCATGACTCTTGGGCATCTTCCTCTGACACGCCGGGCTGAACGTGTCTTGCGGAATGCTTACAGTGAGGCCAATTCAAGGGGAAGCTCCATAGCTGATGATGAGCACCTTTTTTTAGCCATGCTTCAAGAGAATGAAGGTATAGCCTTTGAAGTATTAAAAACTTTCAGTCTAGATTCTGATTTGGTATCAGACTATTTGACGGATATAGTTCTGGAAAAAGATACTGGTTCACCTAACATAGAAAAATCATCAAAAAGCCAGACGCCGACCCTAGATCATTTTTCCAGGGATATAACTAAACTTACCCACATAGGGAAACTCGATCCGGTTATAGGACGCGAAAAGGAAATTGAACGTGTCGCACAAGTTCTTACACGCCGTAAAAAGAACAATCCGGTCCTTATTGGCGAGTCTGGTGTTGGGAAAACAGCTATTATTGAAGGATTGGCACAAAGGATTATTCGTAAAACAGTTCCACGTGTACTCCACAACCAACGCATTCTATCCCTGGATTTGGCAAGTATTGTTGCTGGTACTAAATATCGAGGTCAGTTTGAGGAACGAATGAAAAGTATTATGATAGAACTTGAAACGAATGAGAATATTATTATTTTCATTGATGAACTGCATACTTTGGTAGGTGCCGGGGGAGCTTCTGGTTCTATAGATGCTTCAAATATGTTTAAGCCATCATTGGCCCGAGGAGATATACAATGTGTTGGTGCAACGACCATGGATGAATACCGAAAGTATATTGAAAAAGACGGTGCATTGGACCGGCGCTTTCAAAAGATAATTATTAATCCATCCACAATATCTGAGTCGTTGGCTATACTTCATGGCCTAAAAGGAAAGTATGAAGACCATCATAATGTTCACTATTCAGATAAAGCCATCGAAGCCTGTGTTCATTTATCCGAACGATACGTATCTGATAAACATCTTCCGGATAAGGCAATCGATATGATGGATGAAGCTGGTGCACGAGCTCATATGTTCAATGCCGAAGTTCCACCTGATATCATTAAAATTGAGATAGAAATAGATAAAATTAGGGAAGATAAGCAAGCGAAAGTTGCCAATCAGTTATTTGAAGATGCTGCTTTATTACGAGATACAGAACGCACACTATTAAAAAGGCTTTCAAAAGCCCAGCAGATATGGCAGGAAGGCGGTGAGCATAAAATTATTGATATTTCTGATGAGAATATTGCAGATGTGGTATCTTTAGTTACAGGTATACCTATAACTAAAGTAGCTCAATCAGAAGGCCAAAAATTGTTGAAACTTTCTGAAAAACTCGGTGAGTTTATTATCGGGCAAAACGATGCTATTGAAAGCTTATCTAAAGCTATTCGCAGAGCACGAACAGGATTAAAAAATCCTAATCGACCAATTGGGGTATTTATGTTTCTTGGTCCCACTGGTGTTGGCAAAACTGAATTGGCTAAGGTATTAGCTAAATATCTATTCACGCATCATCAAGCTTTGGTGAAAGTGGATATGTCAGAGTTTTCGGAACAGTTTTCTCTTTCACGTTTAATCGGAGCACCTCCTGGTTATGTAGGGTATGATGAAGGTGGTGAATTAACCGAAAGAGTGCGTCGCAATCCTTATTCGGTTGTGTTGCTCGATGAGATTGAAAAGGCTCATCATGGCCTGTACAATATTCTTTTACAGGTATTTGATGAGGGTGTACTCACGGATGGTCTAGGTAGAAAGGTAGATTTTTGTAATTCCATCATTATCATGACCTCTAATCTTGGGACAAAGGAAATAAGATCAAATGGATTGGGTTTTGGCGGTAAATCATTGGGAGATAGTTTCCAAAAGATGAAATCAAGTATCCTTGATAAGGTTCAGGATACTTTTTCTCCGGAGCTACTGAACCGAATCGATGAATCAATCGTGTTTCATTCTCTAACAGAAGATCATGTTTATAAAATTATAGATCTGCAGTTGAATGATTTGGTGAAAAATCTGGCTAAAATTGGTTTGGGATTAAAACTCACACTATCAGCCAAGCAGTTATTAGTAAAGAATGGATTTGATCCTAAATTTGGTGTCCGTCCATTACGACGCGAAATCCAGGCATCTCTTGAAGATCCTATTGCAGAAATGTTATTGAAATATAACTACCCAGAAGGTACAGTGATTAAAGTGGATTCGTTTCGTTCGGGATTCAAATTCACAGATAATAGTGAAAAAATGAAAACCAAAAATAGATCTAATAAAAACTGATAATGATTTCCTAGATCAATTTAGACGAAGTCATGTTTCTGTCAAATAGGGAGAGAATAGTTTATTATCTGTCATTTAGGGTTAGTAATCTTAGTGGAATATTCATTGTTAATGTATAAATCATTACATCAAATTTTTCTATAAGGAAATGCAATGGGAAAAATTATTGGAATAGATCTTGGAACCACTAATTCTTGTGTAGCTGTTCTGGAAGGAGGAGAACCAACTATTATAACGAATCCTGAAGGAGGTCGCACAACGCCTTCGGTTGTTGGTTTTACGAAAAATGGAGAACGTTTGGTAGGGCAGCCAGCTAAACGTCAAGCAGTAACAAATCCTGAAAACACAGTTTTTTCTATTAAACGTTTCATGGGTAGAATGTACGATGAAGTAGATAATGAAATTTCTGAGGTACCGTATCAGGTTAATAAGAATTCAAGTGGAGCAGTAGTTGTAAAAGCTGGTGGAAAAAATTATACTCCTCCTGAAATCAGTGCTATGGTGCTTCAAAAACTAAAACAAGATGCTGAAGAATATCTAAGTACAACTATCACAGATGCTGTTATTACAGTACCAGCTTAT
>DCMX01000089.1:14186-39185 GCA_002321855.1 Fidelibacterota bacterium UBA1611
CCAGCTTATTTTAATGATTCACAACGTCAGGCAACAAAAGATGCTGGTAAGATTGCTGGTCTTAATGTGCGCCGTATAATTAATGAACCGACAGCAGCTTCGTTAGCGTATGGATTAGAAAAGAAAAAAGATGAAAAAATTGCCGTCTTTGATTTAGGTGGTGGAACATTTGATATCTCCATTTTAGAGTTAGGGGATGGTGTATTTGAGGTTAAATCATCCAATGGCGATGGACATTTGGGTGGGGATGATTTTGATCAACGTGTTATTGACTGGATTGCCAATGAATTTAAGAAAAGTGATGGAATTGATCTTCGCAAAGATTCGATGGCGCTTCAAAGGCTAAAAGAAGCGGCAGAGGCGGCTAAAAAAGAATTATCTACTTCAAAACAAACGGATATCAATCTACCTTTTATTACAGCAGATTCATCTGGGCCAAAACATCTTAACCTGAGCTTATCTAGGGCAAAGTTTGATGATTTAGTCGGTGACCTTATAGAACGTACAGTACAACCCTGCAAAAAAGCATTATCTGACGCAGGGTTAAAAGCTTCTGAGATTGATGAAGTTATTCTTGTTGGTGGGTCTATACGTATCCCAAAAATTCAGGAAAAAGTGAAAGAGATATTTGGGAAAGAGCCAAATAAAAGTGTTAATCCGGACGAGGTTGTTGCTTTGGGTGCAGCAATTCAAGGTGGTGTATTAGCTGGTGATGTAGATGATATTTTATTATTAGATGTTACACCACTTTCCTTAGGGATTGAAACGCTTGGTAGTGTAAATACACATCTTATAGAACGTAATACGACCATTCCCACTAAGAAATCTCAGATTTTCAGCACAGCTGCTGATAATCAGACCACCGTTGAAATACATGTATTGCAGGGTGAACGGGAATTGGCTATAGATAATAAAAC
Source organism: Fidelibacterota bacterium UBA1611 (assembly GCA_002321855.1). Lineage (GTDB taxonomy): Bacteria > Fidelibacterota > Marinisomatia > Marinisomatales > UBA1611 > UBA1611. Next base: position 15,104 of record DCMX01000089.1, read on the forward strand.
GATTGGTAGATTTCATTTAGCAGATATTCCTCCCGCACCTCGTGGGGTTCCGCAGGTAGAGGTCACCTTTGATATTGACGCTAACGGAATATTAAATGTTAGTGCACAGGATAAAGCAACAGGGAAAGAACAAAGTATTCGTATTGAAGCATCCAGCGGATTATCTGAATCCGAAATTGATAAAATGGTCAATGATGCAAAAAATCATGAACAAGAAGATAAAGAAAAGCGTGAGAAAATTGATTTGATGAATCAGTCAGAGAATTTGACCTATGAAACAGAAAAAAATATAAAAGAATACGGGGATAAATTAGGAGATGAAGAAAAAACATCATTAACTGAAAAGGTTGATGATCTTAAGAAAGCCAAAGATAGTGGCAATGCTGATGATATAAAAACTGCTATGGAATCTTTGAATAATGCATGGTCTCAGATTGCATCGAAGATGTATGATAGTACAAAGGAATCAGAAGGAAGTGCGCCAGGCGAAGGCCAAACGACCAAAAAAGATAAAAAAGAAGGCGAAATTGAAGATGCTGATTTTGAAGTAGTTGATTAAAAGCATGTATTGATTTGACAAAAAGCGTCCGTTAGGACGCTTTTTTTGTTTTTGGAACACCCATGTACCTAACTTCGTTCCATTCACAGTTAGAAGAAGTTTACGTGTTTAAAAATATCAAGAAAACATCGGCGATTATTGTAATTCTTTTATTAATGAATTGGATATTATTTCGTGCTGTATTGTGGGAATCATTAATTCTGGAGAAAATAAATGAGAGTTTAGTGTCTACTGATTGGTCCATCACAACTGCAAATTTATCGGGTCATCTTTTAGGGTCCGTATTTTTAACTGATCTCACTGCCATTCATCCTGAATATGACACATTATCTATTGAACAAAGTAATGTGAACTTAGATTTCATTTCTACAATATTTAATAAATTAACGTTCGATATAATTGAAATAAAGGGATTAGAAACATCCGTAATTCCAAAGATTTTTTCCATCTCCAATTCGAACCAAAATCAACACCTATTAAAGTTCCCATTTAATATTAATCATTTTTTTATTTCTGGCAGTTTTCCATTTCAGATTACTGATTCACTATTTATGATATCTGGAATACTTGCTGGTGAACTGTCAGGTGGTGATATTTTGAAGGTAAATTTTTCAACCCTAAAGCTGAATATTGATGAACCGAATCCATTTGGAGTCACTATGGAAAAAATGATGTTTAGGGCTGATGAAAAAGGAATATTTGTTAAAGAATTTGATGGGAAAATTGGTCAGGTTCCATTAACTGGATCCGTTAGATATCTATCCGATTCATCCATAGTTACTGGCTCTATTTCAATGAAAAAATTCCTTATTTCCAAAGAACTTTTTAGTCGGACACCTTTAAAAGGAAAATTCTCACAATTATCAGGTCAATTTGATTTTGAATCAAATTTAGGAAATACCATAGGTAAACTATCGATTTCAAATGATTTGGGCCTAGAGATGGAAGGTGATTTTAATCTTTTAAACCAAGGTCCTATCTGGATTCTCAGGTCTTTAAAATTATCAGGGGAAGATTCCAAGCTAAAGTTAAGTGGCACGTGGGAAGAAAATGGTCGTGTTAGCGGATATTTTTATTTAGACAGTCTTGATTTAAGTCGATGGTTGGTTGAACAAAAACAAACATTGGTAACCGGTATGATGATATTAGAAGGAAGCTTAGATGAAAAAAATGCCTTAGACCAGATCGAATTGACAATGGAAGTTTTAGAATCAGAGCTTTATTCGGGAAGGGAAAGTTTATTTCATGGAACTGTGGGTTATCGTGATAGCGTTATTTCTGCAGTTGACCCTGTTATGCTGATTATCGGAGAAAGTATTTTATCTATCAATGGTTCGGTTGATTTCAAGACCAGTGATGTGGATATAGTAGTTGATTTGGAAAATGCTGACGTAGAACTAATAAATCAATTTTGGTTGGATGAATTTTCAAGTGGATGGGCAACAGGTAGGATGCATGTTCGCGGAACACTTGATACCCCAGACGCTGTGGCTGACTTACAGTGCAGGGATATCAGTTATCATGATTTTTCTCTGAATTCATTAATCTTTCATTCAGAAATGAAAACCCGTGATGCTTTTCCTTCCGGATTCGTTAATTTAAAAATCGGACAAGGCAGTTGGCGGAATAAGCAATTTGATAGTGGAACAGTTGATGTTTCATTTGCTAAGAATCGTATGGTTGTTGAAAATTGTCATTTTAAGTCAGGTGATGATTTCCTGCAGATATCTGGGTCTTGGTTATCTGAGGATCAGTACAAGTTAGATCGTGTGCAGTTGGCATATGAAGGGAACTATTTAATTAATTCTAAACCGATCTTTTTGATGTTCCAAGATTCAATTATCGTGGTTGAACCATTTGAGTTTCATATTAATGATGGGATTATGGATGGTGTTTTAGAGTGGGGAAAGCATGCTGAAGGTCGATTGAAGATGTCAAATTTTGATGCGCAAGTAATAACACAATTCTTTGACGATCAACGGCTGAAGTTCTCAGGGATTATTTTTGGTGAAATCTGGTTCATGTCTGCTGATGTCGCATCGGCTTTTGATGTTGATATTTCATTAAAGCGCGGAGAGTATATGAAAGAAACATTCGATGAAATGACAATGTCATTCCTATATAAAGGGGGAATGTTACATGTAGATGATATCTCTATGACGCGTGGCGAATCAATGGGTTTTCAAGTATCTGGAATCGTACCTATTTCTACTACACATCAGGATTCAACTCAGATATCGATTCAGTCTACATTCAGAGGATTATCCATGCCAATGGTTCACAGATTTATTCCCAGTTTTTATAAATTAAGTGGCCAAGCCAGTGGTACACTCGAACTATCTGGGTCAATGGATAACACTGTTTTTAGTTTTGATACGGGAATTAAGAATGCTCAGTTTGATCGAATACATCTTGGGACTGTGAATGGTAAAGGCCAGTATACCGGGCGCAGACTAATCATTGATAAGGCTGAGTCACGGAATAAAGATGAAATTATAATAGCGTATGGTTCGGTCCCACTTGACTTGAATTTGAGTTCAGATAATTATGGCCAATTTTTTAATAGTGATACTTTAGATTTTTATACAGAAGGAAAACTAAACTCATTACCTTTTTTATCACCATACTTGGCTGAACTGGATTCAGTAACTGGAGATATTGATATCTCTTTATCTTTAACAGGTCCGGCGCATGCAATTGAAAGAGATGGCTACGCACATGTACAGAATGCCGCTGTTTATACAATGTTACTGGATGATCCCATAATTTCTTTAAATGGCGAAGCAACGATGCAGAAAAATCAAATGATAATAAAATCCTTGCTTGGAAAAGGTGTGGATTATAGCGAACAGGATTCTTGGCCTTCCACACCAAATATATCTGTGATAGGTTCGATAGATTTTAGCCAGTTTTTTGAACCTGATTATAATTTAAAGGTCAATCAGATTGAAGGCACAGAATTATATTTTAAGACCTTACCATTAGATATAACTGGCACTGTTGGGGATCTGGACTTGATGATAACTGGCCAAGACACGGTTGAAATTGTTGGAAAGATTGAAGCATCTGATGTAATCGTTTTCTATGAATTTACCACAGAAGATATTGGAGTCGCATTGCCTGAAGATGAAGGTGTAATCATGTCCTATCGGATAAATGTTCCAATCCGTGGTCAGGGCACATTCCAGAATTCACAGGTAGATGCACTATTAGCGGGAGAGATCAGCTTGTCAAAAACTGGAAACCAGTATTGGAACTTTGGTGGTGAACTATTTGTTGAGGATGGGACGGTATTCTCCTACAAAGATAATTTCGAAGATCTTCAGGGTTATGTCAGTTTTGACAATAACGGGATAAATCCTTATATGGATGTTGTGGCCTTTACCATGGTTGGTAGTGAAAGAATTGAGTTGAGAATAATAGGTGGTATCGATGATATGGACTTAATACTAGAATCATCAAGCGGTTTTTCAGAAAGTGATATTCTTGAACTTCTTACCTGGGGTAAGCGATTTGAAGACCAGGAGATGACCTCTACTGGTTTTGGAAGCCAGGCCTATTCTGTTTTAGGGTCCCTTTTAGAATCCCAGTTAGAAAAAAATATAAAAGAAATGACAGCATTGGGAATAATGAATTTGGTAGATGATATTGATATTACAGGAACAGCAGGTTTATTGAATCCAGAAACAGATGATGATTTCCAAATTTCTGCAAAACGAAGATTTGGAGATAAAACATATTTAAATTTATCATATAAGAAATCTTTTTCTTTAACGAATCCTTCTCAAATACAGGCCGGTGTGGAATATAAATTGAATCGTAATTTATCGCTGGTTGGGAATATGGATGATGAAGGACATTTGCATCTAAAGTATCGATATCGATACGCTTATTAAATAGTCAGTGAAAACATATTTTTATTTTGCCATCGGCCTCATAGGCCCTCTGGGGATAATGTTGGCTCAAAGTGACCCAACAAAGATCAGATCTGTGACAATTAATGGGAATGAATCCATTTCACAAAAAGAATTAACAGGTCTTTTAAGACAAAAGCCATCCAGTTGGTTATTTCGAGGTGCGAAACTAGAACCTCGGTTGGTGAAACTAGATGCACTTACCCTTAAGAACTATTTTCATTCCCAGGGTTTTTTAGATGCTATCATAAAGGGATCATACCAAATCGAAAACGATTTTGCTGATCTCTTTTTTAATATAGTGGAAGGAAAACGATTTTTTGTTTCAAATGTAAATATTCATGGGAATAAACTCATTTCTAATAATGAATTAAAATCTATGTTGGGGATTACCGTGAATCAGCCTTATAACCCTGTAAGGATTAATGAGAATTTTACTCTTTTAGAAAATCGTTATCATGAATTTGGTAAATTATTTGTTAAACTTAAGATTCAAGATGAGGTATCGGATTCAGTAGCTATTAGCATTATAATAGATGAGGGTCCAGATGTAGTTATTCACCGTACATTCATCGATGAAGAAGGAGTAGATAGTGTTCAGGTTTTTAGGGAATTGAAGTATAATAGAGGCGATGTCTATTCTCTTTCAAAAATGGATCTTACAAAAAGGAGGTTAAGAGAAACGGGTATATTCTCAATGGTGAATTTAATTCCAGTAAAAGTTGCTGATTCAGACTCCTTAGTCAATATTGTTATTGAATTAAACCGTTTTAAACAGAGAGAGTGGGTTTCAGTTGGGGGATACGAACCGGTGGAGTTTTATGAAGGTACTGAACCCCTACCAGCTATTGGAGGGTTTATTGAATGGCGTAATCGATCCATTTATAATAGTACTACAAATTTTTCCACGAAATTGATGGTTGGTATACCTTGGGAAACAAAATTTAATAAACCTCGATTCAGATATGATATTACTGTGTTTAATAATTGGTTATTTTTAATTCGCTGGCCAACGAAGGTTACTGGGTTTTATGAAGCATTGGTAAACTATCAGGAGGAAAGAAATAATTTCCCTCGCATTGAGCGCTATGGCTTGGAAATATCACAACAGGTGAACCTGGATGAACGTTCTTTCTTCGGAAATAACGCAGTATGGGAGTATTTCAGTGATCAGGAAGATTCATTACAAAAATTGCAACAAAGATCAATTTCTATGCGATTTCATTTTGATAGGAAAGATGTCCACCTAAACCCTCGCAGTGGATATTTATTTGATATTTATCTGAAATCAACTGGATATTTTCTGGGAGGAGAGCGCGACTTTTTAAAGGCTGATGTTTCCATCCAGAAATATGTCCCCGTAGGGGACGAATCTGTATTTGCATTGCGACTAAAAAGCGGGGTTATCTATGATTGGAAAGAGAAGGATTTTATTGATTATAGTTACGAAAAATTTTATTTGGGCGGCAGTACAAGTATGCGTGGCTGGGATGTGTTACGTTTTGAGGAATCAGGAGAGGATCCAATTGGTGAGATAATCCGATTCATGACAAATATTGAATATCGATTTCCTCTCTACAAATCTATAGGTTTAAACTTGTTTGTTGATGGAGGTATTTTATCGAAGAGGTTCAATTCAATTTCAATAGAGGCTGTTAAATGGGATGGAGGTATTGGCATAACTGTTAATACACCCTTAGGCCCAGCACGTCTGGATTATGCTGTGCAGTTTAACAATACAGCAAGGAGGAAATTTCATTTAGGTGTACAATACCTTTTTTAGTTTTATTCTTGTGAAATTTGGAACCCTTGCAATTCAAACGTGTAAAAGTAGGATGATAACCTTTTGAGATTCGAACAGTGATTCTAAATTCAACCATAATTTTTTACAGAAAGATAATGAAAACAAAAATACCATTGATTTTATCTGGAGTGTTGTTTTTAGTTGGATGTACGAAAAGTGCTCCGGAATTATTGGACCAGGCAGAGAAAAGTCTTAATGAAAACCAGGTTGAATTGGCAATCAATGACTTGGAATCTTTATTAAAAGAATATCCCAGGGATAGTTTGGCTTCCTTGGCCCAATATAAGCTTGCTACCATATTTAAAAATTGGAAAAATGATCCACATTCAGCCTTTGAATCATTACAAAAAACGGTCACTAATTATTCGGGCTCAGTTCAGGCTGATCAGGCTCAGAAAGAACTTAAAACCTTTCCTGAATGGGTCATTAATAAATCAGAAGTATTACGAAAGCAGAAATTAATAAAAGAGTCAATACAGAATTTGATCTATATGTTGGAGAAATTTCCCACAAATGAGCTGTCCCCAAAAGCTCAGTATATGATTGGTGATATATATATGAATGATTTGCGTGATTTTGAAACGGCAGTTAAGGAATATAGAAAAATTGTTGCTAATTATTCTGGGTCAAATCAGGAACCTCATGCTCAGTTCATGATTGGATATATTTATGCTAATGCATTAAATGATTTTGATAAAGCCCGGTTCGAATATAATGAATTTCTAAAGCGATTCCCTGAACATGAACTTTCTCCTTCTGTAAAGTTCGAGATCGAATTTTTGGGGAAAGACATAAACGAGATTCCGACCTTAAAACACATTACTTCCTGATAAATTATATATGAGTGACTTCAGTCTTACTGAGATCAATGAACGTATCTCAAAGACGTCCACATTTGTCGGTCCTTTAAAAAATGATTTAAACAATGTTATTGTTGGTCAGGAAACATTAATAAATAAGATTTTAATTTGTATGCTAGCCAATGGTCATATGTTACTGGAAGGTGTCCCTGGCTTGGCAAAAACATTGACAGTAAACATGCTTGCTAAACTAATTGATACAAAATTTCAGCGTATTCAGTTTACACCAGATATGCTTCCAGCTGATTTATTAGGCACGTTGATATACAACCAGAAAAACGGAGGATTTGAGACTCGTAAAGGGCCGATCTTTTCCAATATTATTCTTGCAGATGAAATAAATCGCTCTCCAGCCAAAGTACAAAGTGCATTGTTAGAAGCGATGCAAGAAAGACAGGTAACCATTGGGAAAAACACCTTTAAACTTGACGCCCCATTCTTGGTCTTAGCTACTCAAAACCCCATTGAACAGGAAGGTACTTATCCTTTACCAGAAGCCCAGGTAGATCGCTTCATGTTTAAATTACGAGTAGAATATCCAGATCGAGATGCTGAAAGACATATAATACGCCATAATATACGATCGGTTAACTTGAATAGTATTACGCCAGCTGTTTCCGCAAAGGATATCATTGATGCTCAGCAAATTATTCATGATATTTATGTTGATGAGAAAGTTGAGGATTATGTCTTAGATCTTGTATCTGCAACAAGATATCCTAGTAGATATAAACTAGAAGATTTAGTAGGGATTATAGACTTTGGCGTATCGCCAAGGGCAACGATTAATCTGATTCGTGCTGCCAAGGCTCGTGCATTCACAGAAAATCGCGGTTATATAACACCGGAAGATATTCGTTATATTGGTGCAGATGTTCTGCGCCATCGAATCATTCTATCTTATGAAGCTGAAGCGGAAGAATTGACATCTGAAGATGTAATTCATCGCTTGTTTGAAGTTATAGAAGTCCCCTGATACATCCATGATTCCTCGTGAGATCCTGAAAAAGGTGAAACGAATCGAGATTCGCACACGTGGATTGGTCAATGACCTTTTTGGAGGAGAATACCACTCAGTCTTTAAAGGTCGTGGGATGACCTTTTCCGAAGTTCGTGAATATCAACCTGGCGATGATATTCGTTTGATTGATTGGAATGTTACAGCTCGAACAAATAGTCCATTTGTGAAAATATTTGAAGAAGAACGGGAGCTTACAGTATTTCTAATTGTGGATATTTCAGGTTCAGGAAGATTTGGATCGGGTCAGGATTTGAAACAGGATATTGGTATAGAGATTGCTGCCGTCCTCGGTTTTTCCGCGATAAAAAACAACGACAAAGTTGGTCTTATATTATTTTCAGATGAAATCGAAAAATATTTAGTACCAAAAAAAGGTAAAAGTCATGTGCTTAGAGTTGTCAGGGAGTTACTATATGTAAGGCCAGAGCGTAAAGGTACTTCAATAAAAAATGCCCTTGATTTTCTATTAAAAGTTGCCAAGCGTAAAAGTGTAGTATTCATTATATCAGATTTTTTAGATAATAACCATTGGGACGCTCTCCGAATAGCTAATCGGAAACATGACTTGATTGGTATACATCTTTATGATCCAGCTGAACTGGATATTCCTGAAATAGGTCTGGTGAAGATTGAAGATCCAGAAACGGGTTCTATGTTTTGGGTCGATACTTCCTCTTATACCGAAAGACAAGAATTACAGAAAAAAATCATTGGTCAAATGCATGATTTAAATAAAAAGGCATTAAGTATTGGCTTTGATATGATATCAATTGCAACTGACCAGGATTTTGTTGACCCACTTTTGAGGTTTTTCAAGCGCAGAGAAAAAAGGTATTGATAGTGACCTGGTACATTATAATTCTGTTATTAAGTCATATAAACGTGGTTGCTCAGTCTACTATTGTTTCATCAGAACTCGATACTACTCAGGGTTATATTGGAGATGTGGTTAACTGGACCGTTTTAGTTGATAATGCTGAGAATCGACGGATTCAATTCCCAGAGTTATTTTTACAAAATGATACTGTTTCTGTTCGTACCCAAAAGTTGCTTTACAATAAAGGGATTGTTACGGGCATTACTTTTGAGCTGGTGTTCTGGGATACAGGGAAATTTCAAACACCGGAATACCAAGTAGATATTTTAAATGATAGTGATACCGTAATATCATCCATAGCACCTGAGCCTATTGAATTAACTATTCTATCTTTGTTAACCACTACTGGAAATTCAGATTTTAGACCCATAAAAGGACCGGTGCCAGTTCGCAGTGTGTTTCCCTTAAGATTAACTGTACTAGGAATATTAGCTGTCATCCTTATTGCTTTTATATATTGGACATGGAACCAGAGAATTAATGTAAAATACCAGCGTACTGAATATCTGATCAGTGAATCTCCACGAGAAAAAGCAATACGACGTTTGGGAGAGTTGAATATTAATGGCTTTGCAAAGGACTATTATGCTGAATTATCACATATTTCACGAGAATATGTAGAATATTCCACGTTCATACGAGCTTTAGAAATGACTACAGAGGAAATAGATGAGAATAGAAATTTATTTCCTATTAATGATAAAATGTTTGCAGACTGGGTAAAATCTTTATCAATTGCGGATTTGGTGAAATATGCTAGGGAAATACCAGATTCAACACAGATGGAGCTTGATCACCAAAAGATTATCAGTTTTATCGAACGATCTTTTGTATAGTATATATGTATCTGATTATACCTACGTTTGAACAGTTATGCTGACGCTGTATATTATAATCTGAAAAGATTTAAATAACGAGAAGTTTTAATGGCTACAACTGCAGATATACGAAATGGTTCTGTGATCTTTCATAAAAAGAAACGATTTAAAATTATCGAGTTCCAGCACGTCAAACCCGGTAAAGGTGGTGCTTTCGTGCGAACAAAACTAAAAGATATTCAATCGGGAAAGAATATAGATGAAACTTTTAATGCCGGGACCAGATTAGAATTTGTTCGAGTTGACGCTAAGAAAATGCAATTTCTTTATCAGGATAACGATTTATTCGTATTCATGGATAATGATACCTATGATCAGTTAAATATAGATGCTGACACTGTTGCGGACAATATGCGATACTTGATTGCTGGATTAAATGTTGACGTACTTTTTGATGGTACAGAAATATTAGATATACGCCTTCCAGCAAATGTTGTATTAAATGTCGTTGAGACCGAACCTGGATTCAAAGGTAATACAGCTACTGGAGCTACTAAGCCTGCTACGGTTGAAACAGGATACTCATTGAATGTGCCCCTGTTCATTGAGGAGGGAGATTATCTTAAGATCAATACCACCAATGGCGAATATATTGAAAGAGCCAAAATATAAGTTTTAAATGAGATAACAATGTGGCAAGATAAGCTAAAAGAGATCATTTATATTCTTGAAAACTCGAACATAAATGAAATTGAAGTGACCTTTTGGGGAAGAAGATTCCGGGCAGTAAAAGATGTTCCTGTCATAATAAGAAATAAAGATAGTGATCAGGTTTCCTCAGGAAAAACTATGTCTGATAAGCCATCTGATAAAGAAAATGAGAATGGTGATGAACATACTTCTTCCGTTTCGAATGAACGAGATGTGTTATCTCCTATGCCTGGCATCTTTTATAGTTCCTCATCACCTGATAAGCCACCTTTTGTCAGAAAGGGTGATCAAGTAAACAAAGGACAGGTCTTATGTATTATTGAGGCAATGAAGATAATGAATGAGATTGAATCTGAAATGAGTGGAACAGTTACCGAAATTTTAATCAACAATGCGGACCCAGTAGAATATAACCAGCCCCTCTTTGTGATCAATCAAACCTAAGTTTTCAATGTTTAAAAAAATCCTGATCGCTAATCGGGGTGAGATAGCTTTGCGAGTTATAAGAGCGTGCCATGAACTGGGCGTTAAAACCGTGGCAGTGTATTCCACCGAAGATGAATTATCCCTACATGTAAAATTTGCGGATGAAGCAGTTTGTATTGGCCCACCACCTAGTAGCGAGAGTTATCTAAATATTCCTAAGATAATTACTGCTGGAGAAATAACTAATGCTGATGCTATTCATCCTGGTTATGGTTTTCTTGCCGAATCTAGCGAATTTTCCAGAGTATGCGAAAAAAATGATTTTAATTTTCTCGGACCGACCCCAGAAATCATTGAAGCAATGGGTGACAAAGTAAAGGCTAAAGGAACAATGAAAGCGGTTGGGGTTCCTGTAATTCCTGGGTGGGATAATATACTATCTGATTCAGATGAAGCAATGAAACTGGCAAATGATATAGGTTATCCTGTCATGCTTAAGGCAACAGCGGGCGGCGGCGGGCGTGGTATGCGACTGGTAAAAGATGCTGATGAGATCGAGAAAATGTATACAATAGCTCAGCATGAAGCACTAACTGCTTTTGGTAATGGCGATCTTTATATTGAAAAATTAATAGAAGACCCACGTCACATTGAAGTCCAGATTCTGGCTGATATCAATGGAAATATAATTCATTTAGGAGAACGGGATTGTTCTATCCAGCGGAGGCATCAGAAACTGGTGGAAGAAACGCCCTCTCCTGCGGTTAATGATGCATTACGTCAAAAAATGGGTAAAATGGCAATAAAAGGCGCGAAAGCGGTAGATTATGTTGGAGTTGGGACTATTGAGTTTTTAATGGATATGAATAAAAACTTTTATTTTATGGAAATGAATACACGGATTCAGGTAGAACATCCTGTGACAGAAATGGTGACTGGAATGGACCTCATCAAACAACAGATCAGAATGCATGCAGGTGAAACCTGCCCTGAGTATCATCAGGATTATAAACTGAGAGGTCACTCTATTGAGTGCCGTATCAATGCGGAAGACCCGGAAAATGGATTTATACCTTCGCCTGGCAAAATCACGAGTTTTCATATGCCAGGAGGGAAGGGTGTGCGGGTGGACTCACATGCCTATGCTGGATATGAAATCCCAAACTATTATGATTCAATGATAGGAAAACTCATTGTACACGCAAAAAACAGGTCTCAAGCTATTATTCGAATGCAGCGTGCTCTTGAAGAGACTATTATTGTAGGGCCAAAAACAACTATTCCGTATCATCAGGCTATTATGGAAGATGATAATTATAAATCGGGAGAATTCAATACTGGTTTCTTAGAAACATTCAATTACAAACCAAAACAATAAAAAGGACAGTGTGTTGAACATACCAAACAAACTATTATATACAGAAGAACATGAATGGGCTGATTTCAGTGGAGAAGATGTCACCATTGGTATAACAGATTTTGCGCAAAGTCAATTAGGAGATATTGTATTTTTTGAATTCCCTAATATTGGTGATGAGGTAACTCGAGGTATATCATTTGGTGAAATAGAAGCAGTCAAAACGGTCTCGGAATTATTCGCCCCTATCAGTGGTACAATAACTATGATCAATGAATCCTTGGAAGAAACACCAGAAAAGATTAACCAGGATTGTTATGGGGAAGGCTGGCTCATCAAGATCAGACCAAAAAACCCTCTTGAAAAAGAAAATTTGTTGACATCTGTCCAATATAGCGAACTTATCAATTAAATGATTGTTTTCGATAAACTTAAAAAGATTGTCAAAGAGAAAGGTGCTGGTTTCATTGTTCTTATAGATCCCGATCGAAAAAATGACAAAAAACTTGAAACATTGGTTGAGAATGCCAATTGTTCTGGTGTAGATGCAATTCTTGTTGGCGGAAGTCTGATGATGGATGGGAGAAGTCATGACCGGGTGGCACGCATAAAAGATATTGCAAATATCCCAGTGATTTTCTTCCCCGGAGGTGTTGGGCAGATCAATGAATACTATGATGCCATGCTTTTTATGTCCGTTATTTCGGGGCGTAATCCCCATTATCTGATTGGCGAACAAGTAATTGCGGCACCAATAGTAAAAGACCTTGGGATAGAAGCAATTCCGACAGGATACATGTTGTTGGATGGAGGGTCAGCTACTACTGTGGAATTTATGAGTGGGTCTTTACCCATTCCTATGGATCGCCCAGATATTGCCATTGCTCATGCTCTTGCTGGACAATATTTGGGTATGAAATTAATATATCTGGAAGCCGGCAGTGGAGCAAAGTATCCAGTCCCTATAGAAACGATAGAACAGATAGACCGGGAAACTAATGTTTCTCTGGTAGTGGGGGGGGGTATCCGAACACCGAAAGAAGCAGCAGAGCGTGTAAATGCTGGCGCTTCTTTTATTGTGATTGGTACTGCGATAGAAAATTCATCTGAAATTATGGCTGAATTTGCTATTGCTATTCATTCAAAGGATTAAAATGAAGAACACTATTAAAGAACAAATATTAACCAGCGCTGAAGTGAAAAAGGAGATGGTTGAATCCTGCGTATCAGATATAGAAAAAGCAGCCGTCATAATGATAAACTGCATCAAGAAAGGTGGTAAGATCCTTTGGTGTGGAAATGGGGGCAGCGCTGCAGATGCCCAGCATTTGGCCACAGAACTTATGGGTGGTATGAGTTCCCATGATCGTAAACCCATTCCATCTATTGCTCTTACAACGGATTCGTCCTTCCTGACCGCTTGGGCAAATGATACCGATTTTGATTCGATATTCTCCCGCCAGGTCCAGGGAATAGGAGATGAAGGCGATGTTTTGATGGGTATATCCACCAGCGGAAACTCTTTAAATGTCATAAATGCAGTAAAACAGGCAAAATATAAAGGATTGAAGAGCATTGTTCTTACGGGGAGGTCCGGAGGCAGGCTTGCTGGAAAGGCCGATGTTACTATTCACGTACCGAGTAACGATACACAACGGATACAAGAAGCTCATATCATGACCGGACAGATACTCTGTGGACTGGTAGAATCATCTATCATGGACTGAATGATGAAAGACCACCTGAAGGACTATTTGTACATGCTTCGGGTGGAAAGAAATCTATCTCCTAATAGCATAAAATCTTATGAATATGATATAATAGGATATTTGAAATATTTAAAAACCAAGGATTTGCATTGTCTTGACGATATATCTGAAGAGCATATACAAAGTTTTATTAGATCACAAAATGAAAAAAACAAATCACCTACCACTATTTCTAGATATGCTTCAGCTATTAGAGGGTACCACTTGTTTCTTACAATGGAAGGGTTTTTGAAAGAGAATCCTTCACTAAGAATTGAAACCCCCAAAAAACCAAAAAGGCTTCCCAATGTTCTTTCTGAAGATGATGTAGATACAATAATTGAAAAGATTGATTGTTGGGGATATGATTTGGGAAAGAGGGATAAAGCAATAATTGAAATCCTTTATTCATGTGGACTCCGGGTTACCGAGCTGTGCAATTTTTCATTGAACGATATTGTACCAGATGACCATGAATTAATTCGTGTATTTGGAAAAGGATCTAAAGAAAGATATGTTCCGCTAATGGGAAGAGCTAAAAAGGCACTAAGCGATTATATAGATAATAATCGCCCAAGTTTGGTAAGGAAACGGAAGATTAATAATGTATTTTTAAGCAGGAATGGTAGACCCCTTACACGTATCGGCATAAACAAGATGATCAACACCAGGGTTGATTGGATGGTTAATGACTATGAATCTAAAGTTGATGGTGAAGTTTCAAAAATAGAGCAGCCAAAAAGAAAAAATGGAAAGTATGCTGCGGTGACAATTAAACTCGATAAGGATTTTATAAAAGAGGAAGAAGATTTTCCGTATACCTATATAGAAATAAATGGTGTTAGACATTTTTATATATACCGTGACATTGAAGTTGGTAAACAAATTTGGTGCCACATACACGACCAATTTGAGGTAATTCCTGAGGGTGCTAAAATAGATATTTTTTATGTTGAAAAGATATTTTATAAAAGAAATATTAGTGTAAATGAAGAAGACCAGCTTCAAGTAGGGACTATATTGAGTGATGACAGTGTTAATCTACCCGAGAAGATTCATCCTCATATCTTTCGGCATTCCTTTGCAACCCATCTATTAAGAAGCGGTAAGGCCGATTTACGATTTATACAAGCAATGTTAGGACACAGTGATATTTCATCAACACAGATATATACCCATTTAGATAAAGAAGCTCTGATGAAAACCTACAAAAAATTCCATCCACGAGCTTAAATATTACATGCTTTTCCGACTTGATCCACAGACACTTATTTTGCTCATTCCGGCCCTGATATTTGCTTTATCCTTTCATGAATATGCTCATGCTTGGGTCGCATTCCGCCTGGGTGATAATACGGCTGCCCGAATGGGACGACTGACATTGAACCCCATGGCACACCTTGACCCCATGGGTTCTATGATGATTCTTTTCGTAGGGTTTGGTTGGGCAAAACCAGTCCCAGTAGACCCAAGATCCTTAAATGATCCGCGTACTGATATGATGAAAGTGGCGGCTGCGGGTCCACTGGCAAATTTCATTTTGGCTTTTTCTGGTGGTATGTTATTACGATTATTGAGTGGAACTAATTTGTTGACTGAAACAATATTGGTCATGCTTTTGTATTTTATACAGATCAATATCGCACTGGCAGTATTTAATCTGATACCGATTGCTCCTTTGGATGGTTCACAAATATTTTCCGGTTACCTGGCTCGAACAAATCCGGGTTTAGCTTGGAAGATTCAAACCTATGGACCGCAGGTACTGTTTGGTCTTATCCTACTTGGTTATTTAACGAATTTTTCCATTATCTGGATGATTATGAGGCCCTTTGTGAATTTTTTCATGCTGCTTTTTGCGGGAATATCAATATGACCGAAAATGAGTTATTTCAAGCGACTATTACCCCAGCGTATAAAAAAAGTTAGGTCGACTTGGTGGCTTCTGGGAATGCTGATAGGTATTATATATCTCATTTATCATCTAAAGAATATCGCATCTGAAGGATTTTAATAATGAGCCTTGTAGAGTGTGTACCCAATTTTAGTGAAGGGAAGGATCGTACAAAAATTGACAGAATTGTTGAAGCGATCGGTAGGGTGCCTGGTGTGAAAGTAATGGATGTGGATCCCGGTCCAGATACGAATAGAACTGTAGTGACCATTGTAGGGTCACCTGAAGGTATTTCAGAAGCTGCTTTTCAAGGAATCAAAAGAGCATCGGAATTAATAGATATGTCAAACCACTCTGGTGCACACCCAAGAATGGGAGCTACTGACGTGTGTCCTTTTATCCCGATAAATGGTGTGACCATTGAAGAGTGTATAGAACTATCAAAGAAAGTGGGTCGTCGTGTCGGGGATGAGCTTGGCATACCTGTATTTTTATATGAATATTCCGCTCAAAGATCTGACCGGAAAGATCTGTCGCATATACGGAAAGGTGAATATGAGGGTTTAGCCGATAAATTAAGGCAACCCGAATGGAGACCAGATTATGGTCCGAGCGAGCTGAATATTCATGCTGGGGCCACAGCCATAGGATGCCGAGAATTCCTAATTGCATATAATATCAACCTTAATAGCAAAGATCATCGGCTAGCTATGGACATCGCGTTCGAACTTCGAGAAGCTGGTAGGGCAGCCCGAGAGCCTAATCCAGCTTCGAGAAATATTCTTGATGGATCTATTATCCGGTTTAAGGATGATGCATATCCGTGCGGGATCTGTTCTGAAGTGTTTTCCAATGTTGATGACCTACCAGAACATTGGAAAGTTGTCCATGATGAAAATTTTTTTGAGTATACGAATTCACAAGGACGTGACCCAAATGATTTGATCGGAAAATCTGTGAAACGACCCGGAATGTTCAAAAATGTAAAGGCGATCGGTTGGTATGTGGATATCTATGATCGAGCACAGATC
Source organism: Fidelibacterota bacterium UBA1611 (assembly GCA_002321855.1). GTDB lineage: Bacteria > Fidelibacterota > Marinisomatia > Marinisomatales > UBA1611 > UBA1611. The sequence continues at coordinate 32,124 of DCMX01000089.1, forward strand.
TCTATTAATTTTAATAATTATAAAATATCTAAGATACACGATGTGTTCGATTCTGCATGCCGCTTGGCAGAGCAGAGAGGAATACGTGTGACTGGTAGTGAGCTTGTAGGTTTAATTCCTCTGGAAGCTATTTTAATGGCTGGTCGCCACTACCTGGAAAAACAGAAATGTACCACGGGTGTCCCCGAAAATGATATCGTGGAATGTGCTGTTCAGTCCCTCGGATTAAATGATGTTTCAGAATTTGTTTCAGATGAAAAGATCATTGATCATGCTATCAACAAATCAAAGAGGCCGATTATGGATCAAAGTGGAATTGAGTTCATAGAAGAACTTTCAACTAACAGCCCTGCACCAGGAGGCGGAAGCGTTTCAGCATTTGCTGGTGCTATGGGAGCATCCCTCGCTTCAATGGTGGCAGCTTTGACCCATGAGAAAAAAGAATTCCTTACTGTGAAGGAAGAAATGAATAGCATCGGTATAGAAGCACAACGGTTAAAAGACCGTCTTGCTTTTTTAGTTGATGAGGATACAAAAGCATTTAACCGTGTAATGAAGGCCAATCGTCTTTCTGATGGAACGGATGAAGAAAGAAATATAAAGGAACATGCAATAGAAGAATCAAATAAATATGCCACTCAGATACCCATGGAAACAGCGGAACTATCATTTCAGGTGATGCAACTATCAGAAAAACTAGTGGAACATGGAAATCCTAACTCGGTATCAGATACTGGTGTTTCAGCTGAAGTTTGTTTGGCAGCGATACGGGGAGCCTGCATGAATGTTAAAATAAATCTGCCTGGGATCAATGATCAGAATTATGTTTCAGATATGATTTCCAAGGTCTCAAAATTGATCAAGAATGCAGAAATATTGCAGAAAAAGGTATTTAAAAAAACCATGCAGACGATAGAAAAGTAATAGAGTAAGTTAATCGGATGACTATTTATCCCTTATCTAAAGATCTACGTAATAAAATATCTGCCGGTGAAGTGGTAGAAAGACCGGCATCTGTGGTCAAAGAATTATTAGAAAACAGTATCGATGCTGGTTCTTCTGAAATAGAGATCGTTCTTGAAAAAGGTGGGCATCAAACGATTCAGGTTCGAGATAATGGATGTGGTATGGCTGCAGATGATCTTCCCGCATCTGTCAAACGATATCATACCAGTAAAATTTCAGAATTGGACGATCTCTTTGCTATTAATACATTGGGCTTTCGTGGGGAAGCATTAGCTAGTATTTCTTCGGTCGCAGACCTTTCAATCATATCAAGCAATGGTAATGGTAAGGGTGCAGAACTACCTATCAAAAGCGGTAAGCTGGGCAAAGTTCAGCCAGCACCAGAAATTGGCGGTACAGAGATCACAATAAGGAACCTATTTTATAATACTCCAGCAAGGAAAAAATTCCTTAAATCTCCTCGGACGGAGCTTCGCAAAGTTATAGACGTTGTAAGACGATTTGGTCTATCATATCCCGAAGTTAGTTTTAGCCTTATATCAGATGACAAAAAAATTATCAGTGTGCTTTCTGAAAGTCTTGAGGAGCGTATCAATTCACTGTTTGATAAGACTTATAGAAAGAACCTACTATCTATAACTATTACCAAAGGGGATTATACTTTTACTGGCTTTGTAGGGAACCTTAACCTGGTACGTCGCCGACCGGGTGAACAATACCTGTTCCTTAACCGTAGGTTCATAAAGGACCGTCTTTTGAATTCTGCTGTTTACTCTGCCTACCGTTCGTTAGTAAAACGTGGCGAGTTCCCGTTTTTTGTTATCAATCTTGCTATTCCTGCAGATCAGGTCGATGTAAACGTACATCCTATGAAGATTGAAGCCCGGTTCAAGGATGAATGGAGGGTCTACCATGTTTTAAGATCTGGTGTTAACGATACAATACAACCAATCCTTAAGACCATACCAGATCTTGAAAAACGACAGTATGACTACCAGTCATATTTTAAAGAAACCACCACGCAAAAAGATTCGAAACAGGCTAAAATGAATTTTAGAAGGCCAGAACCAATCGAGAATATTTTACAAACAACTCAACTAAAGAGAGCAAAAGATTATGCATCCAAACTGGCCATACCAGGAACGGAAGCAGACAATATCATAATTGACAGGATCTGGCAGGTACATAGTAAATACATCATATCGGAGATAAATAGTGGATTAGTTTTCATAGATCAGCATGTAGCTCATGAAAGGGTATTATACGAAGAAGCCATGATGGCATTTGAATCAACTTCAATGGCATCCCAAACATTACTATTCCCGGAACTTTTGGAATTCTCAAGCGATGAATTCGATGGGCTTTTGGATATATTGCCGTACTTGGAAAAAATAGGATTTAAGGTCAAGAAGGTTGGCGATTATTCTATTAGTGTGGAAGCTACACCATCGGATGTTAGCTGGGGAAACGAGCGTCAAGTTATTCGTGATATCATTGATGATTTTCTAGAAACTCGCAAAACATCCAGTTCCTATAAAGAAAGTATAGCGGCCTCATTTGCCTGCAAGGCTGCAGTTAAAGCAGGAGATAAACTAACACACGATGAATTGCAGTTACTGGTAAACCGACTTTTTGCGACCGAACACCCTTATTATTGTCCACATGGGCGTCCAATCATAGTACAGATGTCTCTGGAAGAACTCGATAAAAGGTTTGAGAGAATTTAATTCAATTCCTTTGGTCGTTTTATCCATGTGAGATTTCCCTGACCGAGCCTGATTTCTTTCCAGGCTGACACATCAAAATCCACCCTGGCCATTGACGCAGTAGGGAAACGGATCCATCCAGAATTTGTGCAGTTAGAAATGAAAGATGAAAATGTTGGTTCGTGTCCTGCTAAGCAAATGACTCCAAAGTTATTATTTGAATTATGAAGTATATCGAGTAATGTACCTGTTGCACTCCCATATATGGACCTATCCAGCCTGAGCTCTGATGACCAAGCACCCGCTTTCATTGCTAACTCTACTGTGGTTTTAGCTCGAACTGCAGTGGATGTAATGACTATGTCAGGTATTTCATCTAATTCTGCCAGATATTTCCCCATTCGTTTAGCAGCCTTTATTCCGCGTTTCGCCAATGGTCGCTCGTGATCTACACTATAATCGGCATCCCAGTCAGATTTTCCATGTCGGAATAGAACAACTGATCTCATTTATTTCCTATGGCTTCATTCTTGTAGATGCATTCATCTACTGGCATATTAAAACGATGGTTACCTGATAGCCAGTCTAAATGTTATAACTGACGATCTGTGTATTGTTTTGAAACATAATTAATCTCTTTTTATAGACATGATTTTAACTGTTTTTTGCAGTATTTGCCCATTTACAGGCATCATCTGGATTTTTTTAACAACATTCAGACCTGAAGTTACTTTTCCGAAAGCTGCAAAACCTTGTCCGTCCGGATTGCGCATACCGCCAAAATCCAACTGAGGCTGATCATTGATACAAATAAAAAATTCTGAGCTTGCGGTTCCAGGTTCTAATCTGGCCATAGAAATAGTTCCATCTTCATGTTTTATACCAGTCTTTTTCGTTGTCTCGTGTTCAATGGGAAGAAGTTCCATGGAATGCGGATCAATTCCGAGTCCCCCTTGGATTACTTCGATCAATATATCATTAGCGGGTTGATTATTCAAATGAACCGCTCTATAAAAGTGAGCATCTTGAAATCGTTTCTCATCTAAATATCGCAAAAAATTGTTGACGGTGGATGGTGCTCTTTTCTGGTAAAGGTCCATAATTATTGTACCTAATTCTGTTTCCATTACGACCTTAATATTTGAATGGTTTTGGCAACCAATGGTCAGTATAAGTAAGTTGAGAAAAAGTATGTTCCTGATTGAATATTCATGGATAACCGTTATTTTAGTCATGTTGGTTGTTATTACCTCAATTTTTTAAATAATCCTTCATGACTTCCAATCCATCGGTAAGAGACATGCGACCGTACCCTATGCGAAATCTATCTTTAGGGGTTTCTAATAATTCGGAATGATATATTTTTGGTGGTAGAAGAAGAACACCTGTTTTTTCAACTAAATCTTCGCAGAATTCATTTGCAGAGTTAGAACCATTATAACGAGGATATCCCACGCAACTGCCATCAGGGGTGACCCAGTCAAACAGATCGGTGAACTCATCAAAGAAATCACACAATATATTGATATTGTTATTAATTAAAGTTCTATTACGTTCCAAGATCTGTTGTTTTGCTTTTAAAGCAATAATGGATAGATGCTCGCTGGGAGCTGAGTTGCAGATGGAAAGATAATGTTTATATCGCTCCATGTCCTGAAGAATATTTTTGTCTTTACACATGATCCATCCAAGTCTTAGTCCTGGTAGTCCGTAAGCCTTCGACATTACATTCAATGATAACCCACGTTCATAAATATCTCCAACCTGGGGGAGTCGCAGTCTATTCTCACGTTCGATTAATCTGTAAACTTCATCGCTGAATAGAAAAAGTCCTTTCTGGCGACAGATTTTGATCAATGCATCAAAACGTTCTCTTTCCAATATAGTACCAGTTGGGTTGTTAGGAAAGTTTATGGATATCAATTTTGTATTTGAACGAATCTCATCCTCGACCCTGTCAATATCTAGTGACCAATTTTCATCAGGGTTCAACGGTACCGCGGATACTTCGCAAATACTCAAAGGAATGGTTTCAGCTGATTGATAATTCGGCACCACTATGATAGCGTGGTCATTTTGTTTGAGAAGAACGCGCATGGCCACATAGATACCTTCTTCAGCACCTGCAAAACAGAGAATATTTTCTGGCTTAGCTGTATCATAGGTTTTGGATATTTCATATCTAAGTTCCATATTGCCAAAAGTTTCAGTGTATCCCAACCACAGATCCTTAAATGCTTTTTTATCATTAGTCGAAGCCATAGCTAATAGATTTGATACAGATAAACTTTCCACGTCTGATGCAGCCATGTTGTATCTTGCGGTGAATTCCCACTTGGAAAAATAGGTCTCTAACCTAAAATCTCGTACTTTTTTCATTGGTCCATCTGCCTTTTCAATATACAGTTCTTATGCTTATTAAATCTAAATATCCCCGATTGATGGAAAAAGAAAACAGTATCTAATTTTGACTATAGATATGAATAAAATTATAACTATCATTGGTCCGACCGCATGCGGGAAATCTACGTTGGCTATTGAACTGGCAAATAAACTCAATGGGGAGATAATCGGTCTGGATTCTCGTCAGATCTATAAGGATATGCCCATTGGAACAGCACAACCTACGAATAAGGATAAAAAAGGAATTCCCCATCATCTAATTGGATTTCGAGATCCCTGGATGCCGATTTCAGCTGGCGAGTATGCCAAATTGGTTCAGGAAAAAGTTTTCGTGATTCAGCAAAAGGGCCATACTCCCATTATCTGTGGTGGAGCGGGTCTTTACTACCGAGCGATTGCCAAAGGAATTTTCAAGGGGAGCGTTTCTGACCTACCTATTCGAGAACGCTTGGAGCAAACCTACGAAAAAGATCCGGGGTCTTTATTTGAGCGTCTCAGGTCCGTTGACCCGGAATATGCAGAGATTGTCCATATTAATAACAAAAAGCGGCTGGTTCGAGCATTGGAGATATTTGAATCTACAGGAAAAACACCAAGCCAGCATTTTATCGGCCAAGAAACAAATCCAACTTTTGTTCTGGATCTTTTTCCTATTTTGCTCTGTATGAGAAAAGAATTATTAAATGATAGGATTGACAAAAGAACCAAACAGATGTTTGAATCTGGGTGGATTGATGAGGTCAATACACTTTTGGAAAAACAAAGTGAAATGCACACATTCTTTCCTGCATTAGATTCTATTGGCTATAAACAGATTCATAGATATATTAAAGGTGAAATGAATGAGCATGACATGAAAGAAGATATTACTCTTAGAACACGGCAATTCTTTCGCCGTCAGGTTAAATGGTTTCGAAAAGAAAAAATAGAGTTTTCTATAGATATGTCTCAACTAGATAATGGTAAAGTGTCTGGAATTATTTCCGATATATATAATTATGCTATACTGAAGGACTGAATTTGACCTGGCGAAAAACAACCATTTTGATTTGTAGCAAATCTGTATGAATAAAAAAGGGGCTTCCCGGCCCCTTTTTTATTCATTGGTTATTAATTAACCATGTTTTCCCCACTGGGTATGTTTCATATAACGGCGGGTCAATGCGCGATGTATCTCTATGATTTCTTTCTGGTCTTGTGTAAACACAGATTCACGTCTATTGTGGTTACCTGATAAAATGGAAACAACAGCACTACGGTATTCATCCGCTGTATGATTATTGGTACCATCTATATACTCATCCCTTAGTGTTTTCAGGTCCGTTCTGAAATCTTCATGAATATTTTCCAAAGTGGTAATTTGATCATCTGTCATACCAAGTGCATTATACATTGCCTTTTTGATTTCTTCTGGATCACTGGAAAATCGACCCCATCCTCTTCTTCCTGACCGCCAACGGCGGTCTTCTCTGTCCCTGTTATCAAGTAAGAATGATTTTTGTTCATCGGTAAGTAGGATACCCATTTCAGTACGAAACCACTCCATGATCCCCATCAATTCAAATCTGAAGGTTATACGCTCAATGTCTCCATTATTCATTAGGTCTATCAATAACTCAATAGCAATTCTTTTATGCTCAATCAATGTATCATAGGCTTCCAACTGGTCGTCATTGAGTATGGACCTCAGGTATGTGTCCATCCGCTGGAATCGTTCTAACCGTTTAAAATGGTAATCATTCTCCTCCGAAAGAATTGTTGGATCAATATCACCTGGAGGTGCCAACAATTTCTGTTTTTGTTCCAGTGTAAGATTCTCATGTAGGTATGCGGCAAGTTTCCATAAAGCAGCAGGGTCTGGATGAAAATCTTTTCCTCTCTCTAAGGAAGCTCGTGCAGAAGTTCTTTGTTCTTGGTCAAAATCAAGGTCTAAATCCAATTCCTGGATCAAGTATTCAAATTCTGGAGGTGTAGCTTCTTCATTATT
>DCMX01000002.1:0-235 GCA_002321855.1 Fidelibacterota bacterium UBA1611
GTATGAACCCGCCGGAAGTTGACCCTTATTCATTGTTGCAATACGCTGGCCCATTATGTTGTAGATATTGATTTCTATATCCACTCTACCAGATAGTCCAAATGAAATGGATGTTATTGGATTAAAAGGGTTCGGGTAATTATCGTTAAGGTAAAACTGTTCAGGGAAAATACTCTTATCAATGTCTAAATTGATACAAATTGTTCCTGAATCAAAATCCTCAACAGGAAGAGGA
>DCMX01000002.1:565-4531 GCA_002321855.1 Fidelibacterota bacterium UBA1611
GATCTAACTGCCAAGAATCTTCTGGTAATATATAGTCCCCCCAGGCGCAGTCATTGGCAGCATCGGCATGTTGATAACGAGCACGAAAACGTCCAAAGCCGAATCCGCCACCTTCTTCCACATGAGCTGCTGCAGACACATCATAGAATCCCCAGGTATATAGCATGTGCCAGGGGAAAGGTCCAACGAATGAAAGGATAGCAGAATAGGTGCCATCACCATTTGCTGAGGCGATCACTGTATAATCATCACCCAGCCCTTGTAGGTATTTAAGCCATCGGTCCTTGATTGATAAGTATACAGAATCCTCTGCAAGATCAAATCCATCAGCATTAGCATCCACCATATTAATAGTAAATGTAATATCAACGGTCTGTCCACTAGGGATAGTACCAGTAGCTGGTAGATCATAGTAACCTGAAAGTTCCAGTTCTAGGAGTCCTGAACCATCTTCTGCCCCAAGGATAAAGGTTCTGTTACCACCACCAAATTGCGGGGAGTCCTCCCACCCAATGCCATCATAAATATCACCGTATGTAGAGTTGAGAACTTCAATTGATGACGAATCCAGTTCCAGAAAATATTTAAATTCATTTTCAGTGCTTGGAAAGCCTGTAATGCTTGTTGCCAGACTAAATATATTTGTACCGGGTGTACGGGTCATCTCACAGTTTGCTGGGTCATCACAGTTCCAACCATTGAACCCGCCACGTACCTGCATCTGGTCCCCCCGGGCCACACTGAATACTGGCATTCCGGTTGCACCTTCTTCATCCAACCATTCTGTCATATCAACTGAGAATATGACTGTTTTTGTTATTGGATCTCCCTGATATGGAATGGTAATGCTGGTGGATCCAGTGACCGAACCATTATCTTCAATAGAAAATTCCTGGTTAGGTTCACCGATAATGTCTAATAGCCAGGTACCATAACCATCACTACCATCGCAAGCTTCACATGTGGTACCATCGCCGTTATCAGTATCAATGGCGCCCCATTCATATGCACTGGGTCCTACAACACTGTCAAGCACTGCTGTCCACACACCATCATTGGCGGTTTCATCTCCATTTGTACCATCATCATAACCTTGGACCGTGGCCCAATTAGAAAACTGGCCCTTAAATCTAATATCTTGAAACCCATTATCTTCATCTACCAAGGTCAGTGTAACGTTGGTATAGACCAATTCTGCATCAGTTGGTGGCTGATTGTCGAAATATACCCAGGCAAGGGTTGTATCAATGGAGACAGAAACGCTTCTGTTATTGATACTTTCCCAGCCGCCCGATCCGTGCTGAAACTTATACAATATATATGAACCTGAAGATGGGAACGAATATTGTCTGGACCAAAAATCTGAGTTCCCTTCTTGCACTAATGGCTCACCGTTCCAGCTGTTCATGTAGCCCCCGACGTACATGGTATCCCCAACATACCCGACAATACCTGCGGTACTTACCCTAAACCAGACGTCAACACTATCTGTTTCTGTATAGGCCGGGGTTGTCCCACTTTCCCAGTAATCTTGGGGCAGGACAGTATCACCTGAGATGCTTATTGCGCGATCATCTGTAGACTCCCATGATTCATTACCTGCAGTATTTATGACAACATATTTATACCCATAGTCACCATCACTGAGTGTGTCTGATGTGAAGGTCCAGTAATCACCGCCTATGTTCGTCAACTGCCAATTATTTCCTGCCCAGCCGTTCATACTTCCTCTGATCACGAGGGTTGATGTTGAGTCAGTGAATCCCGGAGCAGTTGATGTGTTTAGATTAAACGTAACAGATGCACTGGCAATTGTAATTGCCAAGACAACCATCGATGAAAACATAAAGAATTTTCTCATTTTTTCTCCATTGGTCTTTTTTGTACTCCTAATTTGTGGATATCTTATGGAGATTCATAAAAATTTTCTCATTATGATCTAATAAATGATCTCTAAACTGAGTTGGTGAGTATCTCCCAGATGTGTCAAAGCTTCAAAACAATAATTGATATGTAATTGTTGTTTGATTAGCCCAGGGGCTTTGACCCCAAAACCCAGAGCAAACTCCTGTTCCTTATCAACAAGGAAAAGTGAATTCACACCACCCCTTAATGTGAAAAGGTCACCCAGAAGTCCGATCTCAAAACCTGCACTAATGTAGCTCGCGTTATCATTGGGACTGTTTGCATCTAATGCCCATGTTATACGGGCCACCTGGCCGAACTTTATATCGTCCGAAATCCCAACCCTGAGTATGAGTGGGAGATCGAACTGGTCTGTCGCAAGATAACCGGTAACACTTTCATTGTTTCCGTGAATGGATTCATCTATATCAACAGCGACCAAGAGATCATCTCCAGTCATTCTCATTTTAGGTCCGAAATTGCTGATAGATGTTCCCAGCCTGAAACCGTAAGGCGTTTCAAATAAGGTGCCTAGATCCAGTGCCCATCCCTTAGCATGGTTATTGGCGATCTTTTCCTGAATGTATTTTCCATTGAACCCCACAGAGAATCGATCCGTTAGGTTCATAGCATAGGTTATACCAAAAGCATGGTCTGATGCAGAAAAGGTCTCTCCAGTATCTTCATTACCGTAACGGGTCACTTCCATTTCACCCATGGTCACGGATGTTATATTGATTCCCAGGACATGACTATTCTTTAGCGGGACCGAGATACTGAAGTAATCAAACGAGATATCAGCGATCCAGTCAGAATGATTCACATAAACATTTCTGATTCGATTGTATCCTATCCCGGCAGGGTTCCAGTACATGGCTGACCCATCATTAGCTATAGCTGTGAAAGCTCCGCCCATGGCAACAGCCTTGGGCCCAATTCTGGCAGACAAGAACTTAGCTGCCATTGTTCCAGCTTTGTCTACTGGAAAAGCGAATGATAACAATAAAAAGTATGAGACAATTAAGCGGATTCTGTTCATTTTATTATGGCCATTTTTCCAATTCTTTCGCCAACCCCAGGTGCTTCTATATGATAAACATATATTCCGTAGGCTGCTGTTAAATTATCTTTTGTAAGCAGGTCCCATTTACCCGTTCCATAGTTCAGAGCAGATGAATGATCAATAGTTTTGACTAATTCACCTGAAATTGTAAATATGCGGATGATGCAATTTTGGGGCAGATTTCTGAATTGGATCTCTCTTGGACCTCTGCCGGATGTGAAAGTATTCTGTCCCTCAAATGCCGTGGTTGCATAGTAGGGGTTAGGCACCACCTTGATCTTTTGCATGTCGTCTTTTGCCAGTTTTGTATTTATAAATGGGGAAACGGTCGTGAATTCATAAATATCTTCATCAAGAAATGGTTTCTCAACAATGATCATAGCAGTGTCACCAGGTTGCGGTTCATTGTAGACCAATTCTATATTATCTGGATGCAGGTTCAGGTAAAAAGCCCAGGACGGCCAAGGATTGCCTGAATCATCCTCATAATCCATAAAAACGATCCAGTCACTTTCCCGGCCCCCATCTGCGTTAAAGTATCCATCAGGATCACCAAAAGGTATCACATCGATAAAGCCAACTGGAATATCAACCCAGTCAATATTATCAATACCAGTTAATGTTTCTCGCCTCTGTGCTATAAAATTGACCGCGGTTGCGGGATGAATGAAGCCAGGATAACAGGTAGTGCTATTAGGCAAATACCGCATGCACAGGTCAATAGATGAATCTGAACGTTCTTCCGAAAAAATAATTCTGTAGTCATAAGGCAATCTGGTCCCTACTACGTTAAAGGTTGCATACCTGAAAACATTGAAGGTCCACAAACTGTCCCTTGACCAGTAAGACTTTTCATCATTATATCTCAATTCATTAATATTATTGAATCTCAGCCTGAAACCATCAATAACCTGGCCATCACTCTCTTGCAGGTCATATTCATTATTCACCAATGTGTCGGGTTTTTCCTGGTTCGTGATATCTACAAGGAAATAGGA
>DCMX01000171.1 GCA_002321855.1 Fidelibacterota bacterium UBA1611
AATGTGGGAGATAACTTACCTTGTTTGCGGTGTACATATCCGCGTCGCACAATTGTATCAAGGATCGACGCAAACGTTGAAGGCCTGCCTATACCATTATTCTCCATTTCTTTAACTAATGAGGCTTCTGTGAACCTTGCTGGTGGTTTTGTGGTATGTGTTTGCGCCTTCAGGGATGTACACGCTAACCGATCATTCTTTTTCAGATCAGGGAGTATCCTTTCCTTATCGGCAAGGTCTGCTTCAGGATTATCGCTACCTTCAACATAGACACGCATGTATCCTGGGAAAATGATGATCTTACCGGTTGCCCGAAATTCAGATTTTTGGTTTTGGATCATTACAGAAGTTTGTTTGATCTTTGCGGGAAGCATTTGACAGGCTATAGTTCGCTTCCATACTAGGTCATACAATTTTGCAGCATCTTCTCCTAATGTGGATCCGACATCTTCAACAGTACGGAATTGACGGTGTGCTGGACGAATAGCCTCATGGGCCTCCTGGGCATTTTTAACAGTTGTTTCATAATTATTGGCTTTTTCAGGCAAGTAATCATCGCCGAAAAGGTCTACAATTACCTGTCTGGAACCAATTATAGCTTCTTCTGAGAGATGTGTTGAGTCCGTTCTCATATAAGTGATAAATCCGTTCTCGTATAGTTGTTGAGCCAATCGCATGGTGCGTCGGGCGGATAACCTTAATTTTCGTGCTGCTTCCTGCTGGAGTGTACTCGTGGTAAAGGGGGGTCGCGGCCGTGAGGTCCGCGGTTTTTCTTCAATATTCGAAACGGTCCAGATTCCTGATTCAAGCTCCTCGACCAGTTTTGTAGCCTGCGATTCGTTTAATAACATAGAATCCAACCTCGTTTGCTCGCCAGTTGCCGGGTCAAAATCCTTACCGGTTGCGATTCGGGATTCATTTAGCCGTACCAGCGTAGCTTCGAAAGATAAAGTATCTTTCTCTTTTTGCAATATTGCCTTTAGATCAAAATATGTGGACTGCTTGAACTGCTGTCTCTTACGGTCTCGATCAATGATTATTTTTACACCGGCTGATTGTACCCGTCCAGCTGAAAGCGCGTTCTCAACGAAACTCATATTTTTTTGAAGAGTGGCCCAGAGAACAGGCGATACCTTGTAGCCTACTAAGCGATCGATAATGCGACGAGTTTGCTGCGCGTTGACCAGGTTATCATCCAGCACGCGGATATTTTTCATGCCATCCTTGATTCCTGCCTTGGTGATCTCTGTAAATTCTACCCGTCCCAACTTATCCTGCGGGATCTCACTGGAAAGATGAGCCGCGATCGCTTCGCCTTCACGGTCCGGATCTGTGGCGATCAAAACACGAGCCGCATCCTTACTTTTTCTTTTCAGTTCTTGAATGAATTGTTTTCGATCAGGCAACACTGCAAGGGTCATGTTAAAATCATTTTCAATATCAACGCCTAGTTCGTTGGACGGCAGATCCTTCACATGCCCAACACAGGCAATTACCTCATACTCGCCATCTAAATATTGTTCGATAGTTCGTGCTTTAGATGGTGACTCAACCACGAGTAATGATTTTTGATTCATACAGAATTCACGTGATTATTTTGATTAAAAAGATGCATTTCGCGCCCGCGTATTATAATGTAACTGAAAAAATTATTTTGTCAAATGCTGGAAATGATGAATCAGATCCGATTGAGCTATGGATATCTGGTCACCGATCTTAAGGTCTTTTAGCTGAATAGTATTTTGCTCGATCTCAGTGTTCCCGAGGATCAAAGCATATCTTGCATTTAATTTATTTGCTTCCCGCATCTGGGCTTTCATGCTGCGTCGTAGTGGGTCAGAGATCACGCTATATCCGGCATTACGTAATTCGTTTGATAAAGCAAGAGCAGTAGGAAGCCCTTCTTCATTTGAACAAACAAAATAGATAAATGTTTTTGATTCAGATGATTTTTGACCTGACTCTTTCATTACCATGATAAACCGTTCCATACCTGCAGCGAATCCAATACCTGGTGTGTATCTTCCACCCAGAGTTTCTACAAGGTTGTCATATCGACCCCCACCCAAAAGAGCATCCTGAGCCCCCAACACATCAGAAGTGAATTCAAAAACGGTCCGAGTATAATAATCCAATCCACGAACCAGTCCGGGGTTAAAACTGAACGGAATATTCATGACACTTAAAAAATTCTGGACCGATTCAAAATGCCACTTATCTTCATCTGTATAGAATTCAGAAATAGATGGTGCACCTTCAAGTATTTTTTTCTCGTGTGCTGCTTTAGTATCCATAATACGAAGTGGATTGGTATTAAACCGCTTTCGACTAATCTCAGAAAATTGGTCCAGGTTAGGTCGGATAAATTCTTTCAGTGCCTCGCGATAAGCCATTCTGCAATCTTTTGACCCGATACTGTTGAGTTGAAGAGCAGTGCTTTCGTTTAATTTCAGTTCAGATAAAATTTGCCATGCAATAGCAATAATTTCGGCATCCTGTTCTGGGTTTCCAGATCCAAATGCCTCAAACCCAAACTGGTGAAACTGACGTTGGCGTCCCTTTTGCGGTCGCTCTCGGCGGAATGAAGGTCCAATATAATATAGTCTCTGTACCGGAGCTGAGGTTCCTAGGCTGTGTTGAATAAAGGATCGCACAACGGGGGCAGTTAATTCCGGCCTCAAGGTAAGGTCTGTTCCGTCACGATCCTTCCAGGAATACATTTCTTTAGAAACAATATCTGTATCTTCACCAACACTTCGGGAGAATAACTTTGTTTCTTCAAATATAGGGGTTCGGATCTCCTGATATCCAAACATCGAACCAATATCATAAATGATTTTTTCCAGGAATTGCCACCTATCCGTTTCGCCTGGGAGGATATCATGGGTCCCTCTAATAGTACGTACCTGACTCACGTACGGTCACCTATAATATCTTGAACAATATTCTCTGCTTCTTTCTGATGTGTTTCGGGCACAAATATTCGCACCATTTCTCCGGTAAGATTTGCACCTTCGATACTAAAAGCGGACCTCCTCCAATCCATCTTCAGGTAATAGGGGATCTCATTATTATCAAATATCTCAGCGATCATATCCGCATAGATCTTACCTTCAAATGGCGGGAGAGAAGCCCAGGTCATTTCTGGAATGGGAAGGTCCAAGATACAAGCATCAACAAGAGGAATATTACAATCACCACATTTTTCAATGTGCTCTAAATATTCAGCGTGGCACTCAGGACAGATCATGATTACTCAAAAAATGTGCTGAGAATTTCTTATATCCTGTACGCAGAAAAAACATCTGATTAAAATGGTGAACGGGAATACACCCCGCCTTTTTTCTCGATCTTTAGATCTTGCAAGGTAGGTGATTTTACATTCAGTTTTACATAAACTCCCTGACCTAATCCACCCGGTGTCCAGTTTAGAGAAAGTTCCCAGCAATGTAGATCGCGGTAAATGGAAAAGGAGTGACTCACAAGATCTTTTTCCATGATATCGAACCTTGCACGATAAGATACTCGCCAGTTCTTTGTCATTTGGATCGATGATGTGGTATTGACCCAGAATGTTTCTCTTGGGTGTAATGGATTACTGGCAGTATAACTGTAACTCAAACTGACATTAGTGTTCCAGAGTTTTCCACCTTTCAGGGAATTTTTCATATTCTTGGTGGGGTTAGTAAGACCTGGCCCGGATAGGTCATCTTCAACGGCTGTTGTATCATCTTTTGTCTCTTCTGATTCTTCTGTATCTCGCATGCGTGTTCCTGAAAATCGGAAACCAGTGGAAAAGCGTGCATTAGTAAGCCGCGGACTGATAAATCCATTTTTGTTCTTATTGAAATCCGGGACCCGAGCACCTGTTTCCTGATCGAATCCATAAAAATCATGGGTCATTGAAAAATCCAAATTCAGATTTCCCACAACTTTCGATCTTAATGAAGAACGTAGGTTTGCCATACGATATTCATCGGCAGCAAAATTGTAGCTACTACTCATTCGCCAACTTAATAGATCCACTTTTTTTTCTTCATCGTCCTTTAAAACTTTGGCCTGAAATACATTGTTCAATGAAAAATTCATGGATTTTCTCTCTGTGCGTGGTGTACTCCCGGCCATGGTTCCTGAGAATCGATCATGAATATACTCATTATTATCAGGGTCTGTAAAAGTTTGGAAATAACCAAGGTCCCGACCAAATAGTGGTTTCGAAAAATCAGGTGACCATGATAATCCTATGGATGGTGAAGCCACATGACGAATGACCTTGATCGGTCCCATGGGGATAGGAATGATACCATAGATCTGGGTGTTAGCGCTCAAAGAAAAGGACCCGGTCGTTCGGGCGGCAAAGCCTTGGATTTCATTGGAATTGAATGAATATGTTGAGTCATCAAATCCCAGCCCTTCAAAGGTCTTATCTACCCAGGCTGATCGCAAACTCAAACTAGGGTTAATTGAAATATATTTAAAGAGCTTTTGGGGAGCATTGAAGGATGCGGTGTGAACCCAGCCGTTATCTTTATATACCGTGTCAACCGGATCACCATTTTCGTCTCTTTTCCAATCATAGGTATCTGTGGAAGACACCAACTGTGATTCATAATACTGACGATCCTTATTGGTATAATTCAATCCGTAGTTCCAGGTGATATTGTGATACCATTTCTTGTCCGTGGCCGTTGTGGGTATCAGATCGCTTTGACCATGACGAAATGAGAACTTTGGAAGTGTTCTGTTGAAAATGTTCAATTGTGTTCCTGCACTCGTTGGAGAGATAAAATAATTACTGTTAGGATCTACTTTCTGATCAATAAGGAGGTCTTGGTTTGAATACAGATTCATGCTAACGGAGTTTTTTGATTTTGGCCATCTTTTGGTATATGTCATATTGGATGTTGCTTTCTGGTCCATACGCTCAGCAGCATCGAGACCATACGTGCGATTATAGTCCCCATTGCTGGAATAGGTCACATTCGCATTTAGGGATTGATGATTACGCAGGACCTGTGCATGGGTCCATCTAACCATAAAATCACTTTTTCGGTCTTCCCCCAGGGTAGTTATATCATCACCACCAGTTAGAAATTGCTGATTTCGAAGAGAAAAACTTCCGTTGAACTTGTATCTAATTCGGTATTGATTGTTCAGTTTGAACACAATTCCCTGTTGGTCCCCCATGCTCATAGTGAATTTCGATCCCCAGAAATCATTGGGAGCCCAGTAGTATCCTAACCCATCAATAAATTGACCTCTTGATCTATTTTCTCCATATGCTGGCATGATCCATCCCGAATGTCGCCGTCCACCTTTGTGCGGGAAGATTCCCAATGGTATTCCCATAACAGGTATTTGGCCTAAATGCAGGATAATAGGCCTAGCTATGACCATGTCATCCTGCACGATCTTCATCTTATCTGATTCAAAATGAAAATGTGGTACATCCAGGTCACAGGTCGTGAAACTGGAATTCCGAATATAGAAGATCTTATTACTTTCATTGCGGATCTCTTTTCCGGTGTAGTAACCATCATCAGCCTTAGTGGCTCCTTTTTTGACACGCCCACGTTTTGTATCAAGATTGTAGGTCATATCATCACCAACCATAGGTTCACGCCCTTTTTCTGTGATAATTGGTTTCAAAGGTTCTGATAGTGTATCAGTTTCGGCTCTGGATAAAGCGTTCAGCATGCTATAACGCCAGTCAACTTTAATGAATCCAGCCTCGAGATCCGTGTTCCCGTGTTTGACCTTTGCGCCACCTATCAGATCTGTTTTTTCCGTTTTTATTCTGTAATCAATTTGATCTGCAGAATAAATGATCGGATGGTCAGTCTTACTAGATAACGTATCAGGTGAATAAAGGCCTCGAGAACCGCCATCCACGAAAATCCGGTCCAACTCATTGTTAGCGAATTGCATTATTATCGTATCACCGGATGTTTCATTTTTACCCTGGTACAAAGAATCCTCAAAAATATGGTAGAGAGTGGTGGCCATTCCTTCAAGCCGCATAGAATCCAGTTTCCCATTAAGAAAGAATCCTTTCAGATTAGAACTGGTCATGATATCATTGAACTGTAATATGGATCGGTGTTCGGCAGAATCTGTGTCCACATTTGCATATCCCAAAGAGATTGTACTGGCTCGAGCCTGTTTTGGGATTTGGATGTTTTTAAGTTCATTATCCTTGTAGGCCAACACGATCTTTTCGCCCGAAATGATACGATTCTCATCATGTATTTCTGGCTGGATTTGAAGAATGGTCATTTCTTTGGTATGATTGTATATTGCTTTTCCGCAACTCGCAACACGGGTTGAATCCTCTATTCTTACTTGTCCAATAGCGGTGTATGATACCCCATCCTGACCCGGATGCTTTACATATTCTATTCTTTCAGCAGTGATAGTTTGACTGTTCTGCACCAGTTTTACTTGCCCAATGGCCACACCACTGTCCTGCTCCGTAAAAAAAATAAGTGAATCGGAGTTCAGATCATAATCCAGGTCCCAGACGTGGGGGCGTCCCGTACTCACCATCCGATCTTCCCGGGAAAAATATTTCAGAGTATCACAGGTAAGAGTTAATTCTTTTTGTTCTACATTAACACTCTTGAACAGCCGGGCCACACCTGTATTTTCTTTATATCTACCTTCCTGACAGCTCAGCTGAACGTCCCCTTTTTGAAACTCAACATCTCCACTGAGAAATTGGATCTTCTCGCCAGATATTGTTTTACTTTCAAGTATATTAGCTTTCTTCAAACGCAGGCGATCATCAGCGAAAGCAAGACAAGAAAGAATAATCGTGATCAGGACCTGTTTCATGATCGGATATAAAGGTTAACTATCGCTGTACCTATTGTTCCACAATGATTTGAGACGTTTTTTTATCCATTCCTCATGACCCGATCCAGTGGGGTGATAGAATGTTTCTCTCAGGCCATCAGGGAAATAGTTCTCATCTATAAAATGTTCTGAGTAGTTATGAGGGTATTTGTAATCCTTGCCCCGATCAAGTGATCGCATGAGATCTGTCGGTGCATTCCGTAAATGAAGTGGTACGGGAAAGGTTCCCGATTCCCTCACTTTTTTTGATGCTTCTTTTACAGCTTTATAACTTGAATTGGATTTTGGGGCACTTGCCAGGTACGTGGTCACTTGAGAAAGGATGATCGCAGCTTCCGGCATACCGATCATATGGATAGCTTGGAAACCGGAGGTAGCTAATATCAAGCCCTGAGGATCAGCATTTCCAATATCTTCAGCGGCTAATATCACTAATCTCCGAGCAATGAATTCAGGTTTTTCACCGCCTTCCAACATTACCGCCAGCCAATATACTGCTGCATCTGGATCAGAGCCACGAACCGATTTAATTAATGCACTTATAGTATCATAATGGTAGTCACCTGTCTTATCATAGATCATTGTTTTGGATTGTAGTGCTTCGTTTAGAATATCTGGAGTGATTGTTCCCCGGCTGTTCAGCATTTTAACAGCTATCTCCAATGTATTCAGCATTTTGCGGGCATCGCCTGCAGATGATTTAATAAGTTCATATCTATCACTATCATCAATAGAAATTTGTCCCTTGGATAGGATTACATCCTTTTCAAATGCCTGGTCCAATATTTTTTGCAAATGTTCCTGGTTCAATGATTCAAGTGTTAGCACTCTGCAACGGGATAATAAAGGAGAGATCACTTCAAATGAAGGGTTCTCGGTCGTTGCACCGATTAAAATGATCGTACCGCTCTCGACAGCATGGAGTAAAGCATCTTGTTGACCTTTACTGAATCGATGGATCTCATCAATGAATAGAATAGTTGTAAATCCCTGTTCAAGGTTGTTTTTACCTGAAGAAATTATATTACGAAGATCTTTTACACCGCTGGATACAGCGGATAGTTCCCTGAAATCAGCCTTAACTAAACCAGCAACTAATCGGGCTAACGTCGTTTTTCCGGTTCCTGGTGGTCCCCACAGGATCATAGAGAATAGTGTCTTGTGAACGGAAATTTTGTGCAGGATCTTACCTTCAGCTGTCAAGTGTGATTGTCCACAGAATTCCATCATGGTTTTCGGTCGAACTCTTTCTGCAAGTGGCGGAAGATTATTACCGAATAAAGTTTTTGCTGAATTCATGATCCAGTAAATTTACCACCCTTTTTAATCCTATGAACAAACGGTCCTTCTCCTCATTTTACATCATATTTGACCCCACATCTTTTTATGATTAACGATTAAAGCCAAATCTTCCACACACAATAATTGTATCTATGGACAATAATAAGGTCAGTTCCAAAGAAGTAGGGTTAGAGATCGGTCTAGTGCTAGGTCGCTTTCTATTCAACACTGAACATTTGCATTATGGTTACTGGCCGCCAGAACTACAGGTCGAGCCATCAAATCTTAAACATGCACAGGAGCTTCATTCTAAACTCATCTTGGAATCAATCCCTGATGGAGTGCAAACGATCCTGGATGTGGGCAGTGGTTCCGGAGGCTTAGCAGAAAAGTTGATCACTAAGGGGTATCAAGTACATTGTGTTTCTCCGAGCGAATACCTATCAAACCGGATCGAAGAGAGCCTAGGGGAAAAAGTGCATGTTTTTCGTAGCACCCTGGAGAGTTTGGTCACAAATGAAACCTATGACCTTGTTCTATTCAGTGAGAGCTTTCAATATGTAAAGGTCTTGAAGGCATTGGCTCAGGTGACCACCGTTTTAAGGAAGGATGGGTATCTATTGATTTGTGATTTCTTTCGAAAACCTGGAACAGGAAGACGCCCATTAGGAGGCGGTCATGATTGGCAGTTATTCCAGGGTAAAATAAATAGATTCCCTTTCCAGGAATTATTAAACCAGGACATTACAGCTGAAACAGCACCAACAATGGATGTGGTCAATAAATTCTTAGATGAAGTGGCAGATCCGGTCCGTACCTTATCTGCTCGGTACTTAGATAGCAATTATCCCAGTATCATGAAAATCTTTTACTGGTACTTTGCTAAACGTATCGCCAAGATAAATAGAATTTATTTCTCTGGAAGCCTGACCAGCGAAATGTTCAATCGAATGAAAACATATCGATTATTATTGTATCGGATGGTACCCGATAATAAGAAATAGAAAAGAGCCACCGAGAGGACTCGAACCTCCGACCCGCTCATTACGAATGAGCTGCTCTACCAGCTGAGCTACGGTGGCAATAGAGTATTAATAGAGTGGACAAAACTAAAGTATCTTATTTTATTTGAAAAAGCGTTATTCTACTTCAGACGATAACGCTGTTTGATAAAATTTAGCTGATCTCCATCCGCCATAGATCTCGCCTAAGTAGGCAATAATAAAAACAGCAGTAAAAAATGGACCAGCATATGGTTGTTTTTGATCGATTGCCATGTAAGCTGCGTTTCCTAAGAGTGAAAGTGTCATAAAACTAAATATTCCATCATATGGTCTCCCAGCATATATTCGACCAAGACCTGGTACAATGGATAACCCCGCAGCAATAATGGGCGATTTATTAGATGGCTGATATATTCTTGGTTCCACAAGATCGATCAATCTGCCATCCTCATCCTTGAAAAATGCCTGACTCTCTACATGATAACGAAAGGCTCCTGGATTACAGCGAATGATTCTATCCGCCGCCACAGCACATCCCAGAATAATGCCATGGTCTTTGATAGCTTTTGCACCGTAATTAGAACAACTGGGATAGAATTGGCAATTAAAAAGATTTGTGTTATATGAGATTCGTTGCCAGCCGGCAATTGGTAATATTGCTACTTTCCTGAAAATAGAGATTTCTGATGATACCAAGAGTGAATCAACTGGATATCTTATTTGTCCGAAGGCGGTCGTAATAAATACGATCAGGATTATCTTACGCATATTTTGAGAACTAAGAGGATTTTCCTTGAGTTCTAAGTTCCTTCCTGTGTTAGATTCGGTCAAACAGCTAACCAAAAATTATGGAAAATATAATTGAAACAATGACCGCTAACCCGGTATATCTGGCCATTGCGGTCATTCTAGCACTGGTCATGGTATTCGGTTTCATTAAAAAGATCATCAAACTTATATTGTTGACCGCATCAGTTTTTATCCTGTATGTGGCCTATCTCCATTATACGGGGAAAGACACTGATGAGATTACAAGATCAATGACAAAAACAGCAGAAGCAGCAAAAGATGCAGTTACAAAAACAACGGAAAAGATCAAGGAATCCGCTGTTAAAAAATTGGAAAAAGAGGCAGAAAAAAAGACAGCTGAACTATTGGAAAACAATTAGATCGATATTGGTCCAGTTTCGTTCTTTAATAATTCTTCAAACCCAATTCCAAGTACACTTCCAATTATAACCAGGGTGAGGATGATGGTCAGGCTTCCCAAGTAAATAAGACTGGAAATAAATAGAAATTTCCTTATGCTGTTCAGTGCTGCAGCAAATTCCCTATCACTCTCATTTAATAAAGCAAAACGCAAATGAGATGCAGACCCAGTGAGCTGGAGACCCAGATAAATAAGTAATGCAGCTACACCAATAGTAGGTATTGCAAATAAGTTCATATCATTGTCTGGCAGAAAATAGGGTAAAGAGAACATCAGGTTAGATACACCTATGACAATGTTAATGCTACCCAATACCTTGGCCCATCGCCCTAATTTTGTTAAACTTTCGGTCCCATCGCTATCCAGTTGAAAATACAGGGAGCCAAATGGTTCGTTTGTCATTGCTCTAAAGTAGTTCACTAGCGAGATCCGCCAACTGCGATCGCTCACCTTTTTCCAATGTAATATGCGCATACATATCCTGATCTTTCATCCGGCTGGTCAAATAGGTCAAACCGTTGGATCGCTTATCCAAATATGGGTGATCGATCTGTTGAATATCTCCGGTAAAAACGATCTTGGTTCCGTCGCCTGCGCGCGTGATAATGGTTTTTACTTCATGGGGGGTTAGGTTTTGGGCCTCGTCAACAATAAAAAATGATCTTTGAAGGCTCCGTCCGCGAATATATGCCAGTGGTGTGATCAATAGTTTCTCATCTTCCAGCATTTGATTGATCTTTTTCACCCGTTTATCCTTTGCCCTGAATTGATGCCGAATGACGGAAAGATTATCAAAAAGAGGCTGCATATAAGGGTCCATTTTTGATTGGATATCACCAGGTAAGAATCCCAGGTCGCGGTTACTTAATGGCACGATCGGACGTGCTAAGTAAATTTTTCTGTAATCAGATCTACATTTCAAAGCACCAGCTAAGGCTATAAGGGTCTTCCCTGTTCCTGCCTTACCGGATAGAGTGACTAATTGAACTTTGTTATCAGTTACCATGTGCAGAGCAAAGGATTGTTCCGCGTTGCGCGGTAGTATCCCATAAGCTGGCATCTTTTCAACTCGTAAGATCTTATCTTCGATCGCATTATATGTTGCCAAGGCTGATTTTGTACCATTTCTAATAATAAAATTTTCGTTGGCTTTTGGTTTGGTTATGCTTGGAAATGCAGTAAGGTCTATTTGTCCAGTGTTAATCAACGTTTCAATTGCCGCTCCAGGAGCATCTTCAACCAATCGACTACCTGTATAGACTGAATCCAGATCCATGATCTTATCGGTAGTATAATCTTCTGCAGTGATTCCGAGGGAACGAGCTTTGAGACGCATGTTGGTATCTTTTGATATTAGAATAGTCTCTCGCTCCGAGTTTTTATTAGAAAGTTTATAGGCACAATTCAAGATACGGTGATCTGGACAATCTTCTTGGAATGCGGCCTCCACATCTGGATGCCAATTATGGTTGACAACAACCCTGATCTTGCCCTGCTTCTGGTCTTGGAGGTTACTATCATCGGTTGATTTTTGGTTGGATAGTTCATCTAGCTGGCGCAAGAACTCACGCGCATTAAAGTGTAATTGTTCATTTCCGCGCTTGAAATGGTCAAGCTCTTCTAAAACAGATATGGGGACCACAATGTCATTTTCCTCGAACTGATGAATACATGTAGAATCATGTAAAACAACATTCGTATCTATGACAAATAGTTTTCTTTTTTCACTCAATAGCTAATCTGGGGTTGCAATGAAAGGATGATATAGTATAAAAATTCAATGAGATGTTGAAATTTAAGATTAGAATAAAAGATTGTTCAAGTTTAACAGATACCAATAAAACAAGGGTAAAGTTTAAAAGACTTCATATATGATGAAAAAGGAATATCAAAACAATTGATATTTCGGACCTGTGAGA
>DCMX01000053.1 GCA_002321855.1 Fidelibacterota bacterium UBA1611
GTAAAGAAAGAACACCTCGCAAGTGTCATTCTCTATATAATTGAGTATCAATTGTAATGAATCAGTGATAACATATTGAATGTTGTCAACCTTGTTGGTCACCCAATCATTCCCGAGAGAATTGCAGTTGGACTGGGTCTCTTGTCTGGTCGTATACCCATCAGAATCCCTGCAAAAGGGATCATACGTAAGAGTTAACAACGAATCGTTTGTACCAGGAACGGTCAACCAAGTTCCGGACATGGATGTTGACTGACTACAGTCCCCTGTTCCTAGATCATACTCATTATATCCGATACCACTGCACATGGATACTGGAGATAACGTTAAATTATAATATTCAATAAAACAGCCGGTCACACCATCCCACACTCCATCAAAAGCATTACATAATTCTTCTAGGTTAACAGTTTCATCAACATAGAGATTGAATGTTGAATCTTCTTGCATCCATAGGTTATAGCTGTCAATAAAATCTTCAGACATGATATCAGTGCTACTATCACCAGCACAATCAGTTCCCGGGTATTCTTTGATAGAGTCCGCATACCAGTCACCAGCGACCGGACTTACTTCTCCATCAGAATCACCTTCTGTGTCTGATCCTGCATTCCAAAGTTCATCCACTTGTTCCTCACATCCCCAGAATGCCATCAAGATCAGCAATGTGACCAAAAAATATTTCTTCATAAATAAACTCCTCTTAAAGTAAAGTGCCGCACTCCCTAATCCATTGAATCGTATTCCCTGTCAACACGAATATTAATAAAAATTGAGAGATAAATATTCAATCTATATTAAAAAAATAATAGGACATTTTATGACCCTGAGATCTCAAGGTTCTTTAGTTCAGATGCGCATCAGCCTCATTGATCAATACTTCAATATCTAACCCTGGAATCGTTTCATCACCGGAACCCTTTTCTGTTGCATAATCAAGTATACGCAATAGCTCACTGCCCATTCTAATTTCTGACATGAGCACTTCCTTTTCTGTTTCAAGTCTCTCTAAAGAGAAATATTTTGTTCCGTAGTAGCCACATAGGTTCATTAAAGACATGAGTAACTCTCTCTGATAGTAATCATCAAACTCATAATTATCCATCCATTTGTAATACAAATAGAGATGGATCTCATACTCAAAACATAGATCTGTTGATGCATGCCTTAATGCCCAATAGTCCAGATTCTCTTTGAAAGACCATAATTGTGCCTGCAAACCTTCAACATCAATATTATTATCCTTTAAGAATAGATCACTCTTCAGTGCAAGTTTCCTGACTCGGACCTCCTTCTCATAGAATCGTAAGACCTTATTCAACTGTGCCTTTGACCGCCTTATTGCTTTTTCAGGACTAACGATGAAACAATTCATAAGATGATATATGATCCTGCCAAAAAATATCCAATCAGACTTTGTGATGGTTCTATCATCTATGAAACTTTGCATATTCGGGAATAATTCCCTCAGTTTTTTCCTCAGTGCCCTGATTATATCCCTTTTCTCCATCATTCTAATATCGCGATCCTATAAAGACATTATGCAAGCTTTAGGTCTTCATTCAACTGTTTATCTTTGCTGAATCTCCAAATATATTGATCCAAGAAATAATGATTAAATGCAAATCCCCACCAAAACCCAATGGCAAGGTCCGAAACTGAGAACATATTACCTAAGGAGAATGAACTGATCGGATTTGGCCCAGGTGCAAAAGGCATGTTAGATCCTGCGAAGAACCAGTTGGAATAACGATAGGAGATCGTGAAAAGTATTCCCATAACATAATATATATAGAAATTACGGTTTAACCTACTTACCGGTCCGAAGCGTTTACCCTTTTCATCCTTACCATATCGGTTCTTATTGTAAAACCATATGATCCCATGGTACTGAATATTATGGTAGAAGGTAACAAAGACAGCAAACAGTCGAATATCGATCTTTGTAGAGATATAGGGGTGCATGAATATCAATAGGTGTAACGGAACACAGGAAAGTAAAAAAAGGGTTTTAGGAAAATTAAAAGTGGAATTGATTCTATAACGATGATACTCTTTCACCATATAGAATAAAATAGCACTGATAATTACAATATTAATGATCGAAAGGATGATCATTTCTATATTGGTCAGTATGGGGCCAAGGCCTAACTGTGGTCTGGCATCAGGATGCCTTAGAACAAATGATATGAAAGGAGCGCACATCAGTATATAGAATATCCAATAGTCTGAAGGATTCTCCTTGCCGGCCAGTTCCCCATTCTTTCTTTGGTAGATCACCATGAACCCATAGTGTTGTCTAACCACGTGCCAATATGCCCAGACCTGGGCAAAGGTCAAAAATATGAAAAAAGGCTGCCTTGTTTGAAATACTATACCCGCACCAACAGTGATCGGTCCAAGCAAGAACCAAAGCAGGGATCCTAAAAGCAATGGGGAGCGTGTTATCCATTCCTGCTTATCCAGGTAAGTTCGGGATATAGTACCAAAAATATGTGGTCCATCTACGGTCATGATCCAGAACCATGTTAGAAAAACTGCAGATATTCCTATGCCTAAATTCATATATATCAAGATATATCCAGAAATACAAGCACCCATGAA
>DCMX01000233.1 GCA_002321855.1 Fidelibacterota bacterium UBA1611
ATCGGTTTCAGAAGACAGTATTACATTTAACCGTCCTGAACGTTCTGGCACTGGACTTTCATTACCTGGAATCCGTTCATCTCTCTTTGGACTGTTACATCTATCGCTTGAGTATCGAACTATCAATGGATCCTTTATCCCTCAATTTTTTGACCAGGCCTATGATCTTAATCGTGTTGTAAGTTTATCTAAAGGAACTGAGACCACTATTTGGACAAAGGATATGTCTGTATTTGCTGATTCCTCCAATGAATGGTCGTCCAGCGGTCTTTTTGGTTCCGCAAATATGAACCTGCTAAACTTAGCAAATTTTATTTCATCATATGCTAGAATGGTCAATGATACAGATACCTTAAATAGCTTTAATGCAGCGCTTACCCTTAATACTGATAATATCCCGAAGTTTACCTCTGCAATGGCATATTATCAGAGAAACAACGATGATAATCCTTTTGATTTTGAGAATCCATCAGAGAATACGGTTATGGGCTATCAGGTTGGTTATGAGCTGAGTAAAGGTGTCAGTCTTATATGGGAATATCGTGAGTTCTATAGGGATGATGGCACCGGTAATCTGGTGCCGGTCAAACAAACTACCATTGAAACAGCATTTAGTTTTTTCTGATGCATAGGATATTTCCATTATTTATTTTTTTCTTTTCCGTAATTTCTGCAAAGAATGAAGTAGTGATCCTTAGTCCTAAAG
This sequence comes from Fidelibacterota bacterium UBA1611, assembly GCA_002321855.1. Taxonomy (GTDB): domain Bacteria; phylum Fidelibacterota; class Marinisomatia; order Marinisomatales; family UBA1611; genus UBA1611. The sequence continues at coordinate 707 of DCMX01000233.1, forward strand.
TCGGGACCGAAATCGATATACATGAGAACCGTTTCTATCGTATTTTCCCTAAGGTGAAAGGATTTGTAAATGCCCAGATCATTTCTATTTCAGATAAACAATATCGAGTTCGCTTTGTCACATCAAGAAGACGAAAAAAGAAAACCTATTATAAACCATTACCCTTGAAACGGTATGTCGCCATGCAAAATTATGTTAATAGACAGCCGGATTTTACTGAAGAAGCACGTATCGCCATGTACTCTGGAATGAACTTTCTTCGTGCTGCGGAAATAATCTCTGACCTGCCGAAGCCGCAATTTGTGAAGATTCTTCATCACGAGCGGAAACGTTTAAAAGGTACTTTGATATCGTTCCAGGATACCTTGCTAAGTGTTCAGACACCGGTTGGAATTGAGAAGATCCCATTAAAAGATGTGGAAACTATTTCATATAGACTTTCTACAGGTGAATATTTATTTTTAAAACCGTATATTTATGCGATGAGTGGTATCATCGGACTAAGCGTTGCACAGTTATACAATAATCAGCGAAGTCCGAGAGTGGATGTGTCGTGGTATTTTCTTTTCTATGGTACGATGATTGGTTTGAACTTTAGTAGTGAATTGTTTGACGCGGTCACTACTTTGTTAACACCTAAGGAAACATTCATTCTATCTCAAGAGCAATTCGAAAAAAGTAGAACACACTGATTGGAGGCACCATGGCCCAAGAGAAAAATGGAGAGGATAAACCTAAAATGGATCCTCAAAAACAATATTTGATAGAACAATTTGGCAACCTGATGGAAAAGGTTGGTGAAGGGTATGGGGGGCCTCTCCAGGAGGAGCTGATCCGTCGCTTGGAGCAAACCGTTGCAGACTATGATGAAGAAGTAAATGAAATGATGGAAAGCCTGAAGGAAAATTCAGTTAAACGCCATGAGAAGCTAAAAGAGATCTGGGTGCAGCCTGATGATGACGGTGCTTCAAATGGGGATACAGATGCATCGGTTCAAGATGGTCCAGCCTCGGATGATGCTAGTGAATGGGAAAAGCGCTTGGAAGGCAAGGAAGCAGGTGATTCCGGAAGCGGTAATGGGAATCCGGATGAAAAGGAAGAAGCCCCTAAGAAAAAAGGTTTATTTGGGCGTAAGAAAAAGTAATCCGAAATTCGGGGGTGAGATCTCACCCCCTTTTTTTTATTTTACCATTTTTATTTTCAATTATTTCCCAGTTCATTATAGGCCAGGATTACCCTGAAAATATCAAAGAATTCTCACCCCTTATAAAAAGGGTATACAGTTTTTCCAAATTGGATTTCATTACGTCTGAGGGTGAATTCAATGAAGCTATCTGTACCCTGGTTATCCCCGATTTGAAGGAAAATAGTCCCCCATTTATTGCTATCTATTACAGACGAGAAAATTCTCGATGGTTCACAGAGTCCTTATACCGTAAGCGGCTTCGATTCAGTTTTAAAGAAGGAGTTGTCAAACTTGATCAATCTAACTTTTGGGACTGGTTCGAGGTTGAAGAAATTAAAATAGTTGTGATCTATTAAAAATATTATCTAACAAGACTATTTTTTCTTCATATATGTTCAAACTAATTACCAATTCATGAATAAATGTCAAGAAAATTCTAATTCATCACATACAACCATTCGAAAATGTGATATATTTCTTTCATTCTACTTACTCATTCAATCGTAGATAAATATTAACAAATCAAATTTTCAATCAAGATTTTGGGATGTTTTTTCAGTTTTTATTGTGGTTGGTGGTCTATGGTGGTGTGTTAGTTAATGTGTGTTATTTAATCAATGCGTGAATGGGCATGCCTTAACTATGTGATATACAACAAGTTCCAGGAGCGGGGTTAAAAGTATATCAAATACGAGTATATATTAAGATTAGATGACTGGTGCAAGGATATGAATTATAGAGTTAGGAAAGATTAAAGTTGGTAGATAAATGGATAAATAGATATAAGTCAATGTATCTGTTTATCTGTTTATAGTGATAATATATCAAACCAAAGAAATTATGAAAACTTACATTTTACTACTTCTAATTATGCTCGGTTTTATCGGTTGTAAGAAAACTGAAAGGAGCAGCTTACAAAAAGAATCCAGTAATCAAATTGTAGTCGGGCATATTGACAGTTTGTATTCTGAAATACTGGGAGAATCACGGAAATTGTGGATTCATACACCAATAAACGCAAGTGATGGAAACAAATATCCTGTTCTGTATTTACTTGATGGTCCTGGACATTATTATTCAGTAGTTGGCATGATAAAACAATTGAGCACAACAAATGGAAATACTGTCCTTCCCGAAATGATTATCGTTGGAATACCGAATACCAACAGAGGCCGAGATCTCACTCCTACTGAAGTTGATATTGACTTTTTCACTGGCGATAGTATTCAGTATGTGTCAGGTGGTGGAAATATCTTCCTTGATTTTATTGAAAAGGAATTGATACCATATATTGACGAGACTTATCCGACAACTCCTTACAGAACATTTGTAGGGCACTCCTTTGGAGGATTGAGTGTGATTAATGCACTGACAACAAAAACACACCTTTTTAACAACTATGTGGCAATTGATCCGAGTTTGTGGTGGGATGATATGGCATATTTAAACTTTGCAGACTCTCTTTTATCAGCAGGAGACTATTCAGCAAAAGGACTTTTTGTGGGTGTAGCGAACACAATGGATGAAGGAATGGATATCAACAACGTAGAGACGGACACCAGTAAAAACTCGGCAAATATTCGGTCTATCTTGAGATTTGCAAAATCTCAAGATACAAAGAAAAATGGATTAAGATTTAACTGGAAGTACTATGAAGAAGATAGTCATGGTAGCGTACCGTTAATTACTGAATATGATGCAATGCGTTTTCTTTTTTCCTGGCATCAATTCAAGGATCTGAATAAACTTTATGAAAGTTCTTTATCAATTGAAGAATCTATTGAATTGTTAAGATTACATTATGATAATGTATCCGCTAAAATGGGATATGCAATCTTGCCCGATGAGGGATTGATCAACAGGCTTGGTTATTTCTATATCAGCGAGAAAAAGCTGGAGAGAGCTTCTGCTTTCTTTGATTTAAATATTATAAACTATCCTAAAAGCAACAATGTCTACGACTCAAGAGGAGATTGCTACCTTGCTGTAGGAGATTCCTTAAGAGCACTAGATTTTTTCAATAAAGCCTTGGAGGTAGGAGACAATGACTTTACACAAGAGAAAATTGATATGTTAACAAAGAATTTGGAAGAATAAAATGTGTATGAACGTGATTGGAGGGGGCTATAGGTCTAAAATTTTTAAAACCTATTTTGAGGGGGTTTTTTAAAGTCTAAAATTTTTCATAATGTGAAAATGAGGAAAATTGGGTGTTTTTAAATCAAATAAGATTCAGTAACCGATGAAATACCCCCCTACCTATCTAATACCTTTATCCTCTGAAAACTGAAATTGCTGTAAACATGAATTTAACTAAAGATTAAAAGACTACTTTCGTATGGGGTAATAGTTTACAGAATTACCGGTGCAATCAAGGTACAGTGCATCTTTTATAATACAATATAAATTGGTTAGATTCTCGACGAGAATGGGGCCGTAGCTCAGTTGGGAGAGCGCTGCGTTCGCAATGCAGAGGTCGTCGGTTCGATCCCGGTCGGCTCCACTGTATTTAAAAGTTTAATGAGAATTAGATTTCAGATTGGGTGTACCACTTTTAAAGGCCGTGCTAGATGGGGAGTTAGCGGTGCCCTGT
>DCMX01000170.1:0-2956 GCA_002321855.1 Fidelibacterota bacterium UBA1611
AAATGATATAAGTATGCACATGGGTAAGATCATTCGGTTCATTATTTGGTTCCCTTCTTATGTCTAAGGTCTAAAGGATGATAATAGTGACCAATAGCCTACACTATTTATGTTTTTTCCAGAGTTTAAGGAGATCATCTGTTTCTTCAAGATATTCCCAATGCTGCAGAGCGATGGGTATATTTCCGTTCTCCATCATATAATCATGATAATGTCGCAAACTGAAATTATCCCCAAATTTTACCCTTGCATCAGCAATGAGACTCATTATCTGGAGTTTTCCTATCTGATATGAGATGGCCTGACCGGGAGTCAAAGAAAAGAATCGTGCTTCCCAGAGTGCTGTCTCATGGTCCATTGGTACTGTTTCCTCTAAAAATTTTGCCGCTCCCTCAATACTATACATTCCTAAGGCCAGTTTGACATCCACATCAACCCGCAGGGCCCGGAGCCGCATAAAGCTGTAGATTATCTCTCGGGTACGGGGACGGTCTTCAAATAGGCCATGCTGCAGCATGAGTTCTTCTACATAAAACCCGATTCCCTCTATAGGACCGGAATCAAAAAAATGCCGACGAATAGGATTTTTGTTCGCCCAAGAAATGGCCATTTGAAAATAATGTCCGGGCACACCCTCGTGTATTATAATGGGGCGGGGATCTTGGGCTGATGAACGATTGAAATAGGCCAGGTTCGGACCTGGCTCCGGAATGTAACTGACCGCGTTCTCGTTCAAGCGGGTCTCAGAAGTAAGATCATCATTCACACCCATATGAGAAAGGGGTGCCAACCATGGTGGTATTGGAAGATTATTATAGTGCTGGAGCCATACAGGAACGGACATGATATCCTTTCTTTCTAAAAACCTTCGAATAGAGGTCTCATCCCTTTTCGAGCGGGCAATCTGTGCCTTCGATGACCTAAAATATCTTGATTCCGCCAGACCCTCATTACGTTTTAGTTCGTACTCATAGAATGAAACGGAGCGGTCCCACTCCTGTGCCCCCATTAGCAGTAGCTGGTCTGGATCGTAAGGTATGAGGGCGATCTGACTTAAAAAATACTCGTACTGTTCCCTTCCTACACTGAACCGGTTCGACATCCTTGGTTTTTCATCTGCCAACCAATTCAAATAATTCTCCAAAGCATCGGCAGCATTTTCAGCAGCATTTAGTAGACCTCGGTGCATATTAGGTTCCACAACTGGTTTTAGAGCATTAACACAGTCCCTTAGTTTATTCCGTACATTGATACCATTCGACAGGGCAATATCCGCAAAGGCAGAGACCGGATCGGTCAGATTTTTCATACCATGTTCCAAGGTCTGGGGAATAGATCGAAATCGGGTCAATAGTTCCTGGGCTCTCTGACCCGTCATAGGGGAGTGTATCAATAAAAGCTCGAAAAGTATTCCCAGGGTCTGATGGATATAGAAATCAGGATTCCTTTCTGGAAGACGTAATACGTTCAGTTCCCAGTTAACTCTTTCGACCGCAGAGTGTAGTAACAAATAATCGACACTATCAGAGCGGGACCAGCCCTGTCTGGAGATAGAACTCAGACGAGATCTAAAATCCTGGTACCTCTGCTTATGCTTGACCAAAGACTCCGGTGAATAATCAGGTACCCATCCAACAGGCCTTTCCACTCGATTGATATCATCGGACGTGGCAGGCTGTGTTATTGCTCTCCATGAGAAAAAGTCATACGAAAATTCCTGGAGATCAGGATGGTGTTGGGAAAACATTGTTCCTGTGAACAGTGTTGTTGCTATAAGAAGTCTAACAAGATATATTTGAAAAGTTTGACTCAAGATTCACTATAAAGTTACACCTAAAATATCAAGCTTGGTTCACTACCATTTTAAAATTAAGAAATCAAGGATCTTGATCACTATCATCACACTCCTCATGCACGGTTGGGATCAGACCTTTAAAGTGGACATGTTCATGAGGAAGTAAAAAACTTGCCAGTACTTCGATCGCGCCTGCAAAGAAGGCTAGACTGGCTGTAACGTACGCAGTCTCGATGAGCGCGGAGACAAATTCAAGAACATGGAAAACGCTATGGAAACGTAGACCCCATCGGAGAAGCTTGATAAATGTTCTTCCAATTACCACCTACCTGAATTTATCGCCAGAGATATATTAAAATATAGTCTCGATGATCACCCTATAATATTTATTATGTAAGAAGAATGATCTTTGATCACCGATACTCAATCCAATAGATATCTCTCCAGGAACAGGCTCACTGCATTGGTATAGTAATCACGGTTGAATTTTTTACTAAAACCATGGCCCTCGTCCATTGCGACCATATACCATACATCACCCCCATTACTTCGAATGACATCTCGCATTTGTTCTGCTTCTGTTACGGGTACCCGTGGATCATTATAGCCTTGGACGATGAAGATGGGCTTGGTGATCTTCTTGGCATTATTATTAGGGGATATTCTTTCCAGATGTAGGCGCATATCAGGATCCCGCTCATCTCCATATTCCGCCCTACGAAGGTCTCGGCGATATGACTCAGTGTTCCTTAGAAAAGACACAAAATTCGAGATTCCAACAACATCAATAGCACATCGAAGACGTTCGTTGTAGTGGGTCATGGATGCCAGGACCATGTAGCCACCATATGAACCACCAAATACTGATACACGTTCCTGGTCCAGATCTGATTGTTCTGAGATCCAATCCAAAAAAGCACCAATATCCTTGACCGAGTCCTCCCGCTTGTAACCATTATCCATCTGAACATAGGTCTTTCCAAACCCGGAAGAACCCCGGACATTGGTCGCTAACACTGCTACACCGAGTTCTTTCACCCAGTACTGTATCCTGGATGAAAAACTTGGACGGAACTGACTTTCGGGACCACCATGTATGTAAACCACCACAGGATGAGGTCCAGAACCCATTGGTCTATAAATAAAAGCAGGTACATCCAG
>DCMX01000170.1:3038-3161 GCA_002321855.1 Fidelibacterota bacterium UBA1611
AAAAGCACCAATATCCTTGACCGAATCCTCCCGCTTGTAACCATTGTCCAACTGAACATAGGTCTTTCCAAATCCGGAAGAACCTCGAACATTGGTCGCCAACACTGCTACACCAAGTTCTTT
>DCMX01000216.1:0-2305 GCA_002321855.1 Fidelibacterota bacterium UBA1611
ATATAAAAACAGTTGTCTCGCAGGTAAAATATTCCGGTGAACAACTAAATAAAATGCCGGTGTCTAATTTTACGGATGTTATAGCAAATGCTGGGGGAGTAGTAAAAACTGAGGCTGGCAGGTCAAGAGGCATTCATATGCGCGGCGGTCGCAGTGGTGAGGTAGCGTTTTATGTTGACGGGATTTTGACAAATGATCCTGTCGATCGCTCACAGGGTGTGCAAATTGATAAAGAAGCAATCGATGTGCTTACTATATCCAAAGGAGGTTTTTCAGCTGAATTTGGCGAGGCAATGTCTGGAATTGTAACTGTTATTACTAAATCGGGATCGAAGCAAGATATTTCAGGAAATCTAATTTTCGAAACAGATCAATTAGCAAGTAATAATTCCAATTACAATAATAATTATGGTAAATACAACATGCAATTTGGTGGGCCCTTCCCAGGACTAAAAAATTATTTGTCATTTTACATATCAGGATCTTATGTAGGTAGTGATATTACTAGTCCGCGCTCAATAAAATTGCCGCACAGTACTTACACACATCCTATGGGAACTTTCAAGTTGACATTTTCTCCACCACATTCAGGATTAAATGCAGTTGTATCTGCGTCATATGAAGATAAGGCAGCCGAAAACTATAGCCATGGTATTAGTAAAGGAGATTGGTTAAGGGATTATTATAAGACTTTCGAAGGTAGCCGTCGATTCAGCTTACAGATTCAGAATACCTTGGGTAAAAATACTGCATGGAGATTGATGTTATCTACATTTGAGCATCATACGAACTATGGATCTGGAGAAAATATTTCTTACAAAGATTTTCACTATTTATCTACAAGACTTGATTGGGTGAATTATGCAATGAAAAATGGTTGGTATGATCCAAATACTCGTAAATGGAAGGAATTGACTGATAATAATGGATTACCATTAATATCAGATAATTACTTTGTTATTGATGATTTATCAAGTGGAACAGAAAATAATCCAATTCAACTGAGTAGTCTACCATTTGAAGAACAGGCATTCTACTATTATTATTACACGCAAGGAAATCAATTCGATTTTGCAACTGGTAAATGGAGTTCAGAGGCAGAGAAGGTTGTTGCATATAATCAGCGATGGCATGAAGCAGGCACTTGGTATATACCTGCTTATTTGGACCAAGAATCAAATTATTATGATGCAGTCGATACAACAGCATACTTTAAAGAATTTGATGAGGCTGAATATGCCAGTTATTTGTTTGGGGATGACGATTTTCAAAGGAGCCATGATTTATGGTCATACCTTGGAAATATGCATAATGGATATTATTACGATAGAGATATATTCAATGTCTATACCTATGGGCCGGGTCGCCCACGGAGTCACAAATCTATTAGTTCGCATTCAAGTGTGGAATTTCAAATGAATACCCAATGGACCATTAGAAATGCAGTAAAATTTGGTTTTAAAGCAACAGCAAGTACCATGGATTATCGGGACATACAATTTGCAAATCAAAACCCATATTTTGATTCATATTATTATGAGCCGTTATCTGGGTCTGCTTATGCAGAGAATACTTTCGAAAATAATGACTTTATTCTAATGACAGGATTACGTTGGGATTATTTTGATCCCAATGTACAATCTCTGAAAACAAGTTTATTGGTTGATGAGGGAGTGGTTGAGCGTCAGCCTGCTGATATAAAATTAAAGTTAAGCCCTAGACTGGGTATTAACTTTAATGCTTCGGATAAAACTGCAATTTATACAAACTATGGTTATTTTGTTCAATTTCCCCAATATTCTGAAATGTACCAGAATGTATATGCCGATATATCAAGCGGTCTACCTCTTGTAGGAAATCCGAACATCACCCCTGAGGAGACCATTCAATATCAGTTTGGTCTGGCACATAGGTTTTCGGAGAGTTTGAGCTTAGAGATAGTTTCATTTTTCAAAGATCAAATGAATCTGGCAACAAATCGCACATACCCAGTTTTAATTGATGGTCAGGTTGCTACTGTGACCGTAATGGAAATGGAAGATTATGCCAAAATAAAGGGAATAGAATTCAAACTGAAATTGAACAAATTTAGCAATTTGACTGGTGATATTGATTATACATGGATGTCTGCTAAGGGTACTGGATCCAGTAATAGAGAGTACTATTATCTTTATATCTTTGATTCAGATCGGCCATTGCCGGTCAAAGAATATCCAATGGAATTTGATCTAACCCATTCAGTAAAGTTTAACCTTAATTATTATCTGCCAAAGAAAAACAATAGCAGTTTCACTGGTAAATTTTT
>DCMX01000216.1:2717-3086 GCA_002321855.1 Fidelibacterota bacterium UBA1611
ATCGGTTCAAAAAGAATGCCTGGATATAAATCGTTAGATATGCGGGTAGAAAAATATTTCAACAAATTTAGTGCATATTTTGATATTAGAAATTTGTTCAACTGGATTAATACCACCTATGTATACTCCTACAGCGGAGAGCCTGATACCAATGGTAGGCCTCCTGTTTTCGAAAGGAGCCGCTATACACAATACATAGGAGATACTAATCCTATTACGGGTAATATAATTTCATCGGCAGAAGAGGCTTATGATTCCCATTTGACTTTGTGGAAAAGTTTGTTGAATAATCCGTATAATTATTCATCAGCCAGATTTTTCCATTTTGGAATAAACCTCTGGTTTTAATTTAACGTTATTTTCCCTTGA
>DCMX01000200.1 GCA_002321855.1 Fidelibacterota bacterium UBA1611
GATGTAACAGTCCAAAGAGAGATGTACGTATTCCAGGTAATGAAAGTCCAGTACCAGAACGTTCAGGACGGTTAAAGGTAATACTGTCTTCTGAAACCGATGCAGGGAAGCTCAGACTATTGAATTCAGAATAAACCGATAAATCTATGATACTGTTACTAAATACCGGATATCCGATATCCACAGACCAGCCACTTACTCCAGCCTTATTCCCTTGAAGACTGAACGGTGTTGCCTTTAAAACCACATAATCATCACTGGTGTCAACTATATTATCTCCATCAGCATCGATGTCCCAACTGCTTGAATCTAAACCTTCATGAGGATCTGGAAAGAAATCTCCGTCCGTATCATTCCACAGGCTACTGCTATCAGGAAAATCATCAAATATATCCGGATAGCTATCATCATCACGATCCTTAAGTCCCGAAAACATATTAGCATCAGTCACAAAGTTGACACCCAATGATAGTGGGAAACCTTCCGAGACAGTATAATTAGCCCTCAGACCTAACAGTGTCCCCCCTCGGGAATAATCCTTGATATTTGCCAAAAACAGTTCACCTCCAATTGGTCCAATGTTGAACCCTGTATTCACACCAACACGACGAACTGATGGAAACTCCATCATGTTCGAATAGCCCTGCATCAAACCACCATAGCCCAATGTCATACCTTCGATCGATCCGTATTTTACCCATAACGGATCGGATTTTTCTCCGTAGCGTATGTATAGAACCTTGTCTAATAGTAGTGACGGGTCATTCTCGATGTCCCACTCTTCGGTGCGGATATTTCCTTCGTTATCAATATATACCACCAGGTCCAGTCCAATACCAATTTTCCATAAATTAATCTCTGGACGTAAGGCCAGTTGATTATAGAGCACACCATCCAGAGTGGCTGAACCTATGCCCAGCCCCATGCTAAAGGGTTTTTTGGGAATACTAGGTCCAGAATCAGGTTTACCTGAAGACCCTGATGAAGTACTTTGGGACAGCTTTGCACCTTCTTCTGAAGGTAGCGATGGTGAGTCAGTGTTCGGACTTGTTTCCCCAGGCTGCGAAGGTGTGCTTTGTTGTTGCCCCGTTGGTTCGCTCGATGGCTTCGGAGATTCACGCTCAGATGGCAATTGTTCATCCCGCAATGGTTCTGTTTCCGGATCCTGAGGATATTCATTAGGAGTAGCCGGTGCTTGCATTAAGTTTCCAGTGGTGTTGCTTACAGCCTTCTGACCAGGACCAACATTCACCGTTTCACCACTGATGGTATTCATCACTTCGAACTGACCTTCCTTACCAATAAATTGATCAACACCTATCGGGTCAACCATTGCAGCAAACTCAGTCCCCTTTACACTGGCCACACTAACAGGTGTTTGTATCCTAAATGCCCTAGAACGATTTTCAGATTCGATTTTATTTAAGACCGTTCCGAACTCAATATTCAATGACCTTGTATTTTTCGTATCTATGAACTCGAACTGGGAATCATTCTTGATCTTGATGACGGAACGATCATCTATGAATATCACTGCCGCGTACCCATACTCTCCCACTTTAATAGCATCACCGTTATTTAGAGCAATTCCCACCTCAGCCACTTCCGAGAATGTATCCATACCAAGACGCTTTAAATAAACTATTCCCTCCGCTTTCATAATATGTGCAATAGGCTCTGCAAATAAGCGGGATCCATTAATAATGGATAAAACAAAAACTACATAATATGGTGCAAGATTCTTCCGCATGAAGATTACCAAGGATCGCACGGAAGTTAACTTTCTTTGTGTCTAAGTACAACTAAGGTGTCAAACCTGCTGCCCGACAGAATAAGGATAACAAATTAGTGAATTTGAGCTTTGAGCTCTGGGACAGTCCTATTTCACAGGTTAGACTAGATGATATTCCCATACTGGGGAATTCTTTACTGGATATTTGAATTGCTTTTTGGGAAGCGTAATTACTGAATTCCAAATATCTAAGGCCTTTATCACCTGCTGTACCACAACAGGCAGGTTTTTCTGGTATGACAACATTTTTCGAGCAATAACGCACTAATTCATAGAATTGACCCGTTATGCCCATTTTTTCAATAGAACAAACGGAGTGTGCATATACACTATCACTGATCGGTCGTAATTGTACATCCTTTACTATATCAAAGAGGAATTCAACAGTGTCTATGATCCTTACAGGAGAATCTTTCTCTTTTACAATGGTCTTAATATGATTGCTGCACGGAGAATTATCTATGATAATCGGTATTGAACCAGCATTAGACCTATGTTCTAAGTTTCTGATCAATGCTTTAGAAAAGTGATCCCCAGTATCCCTGTAACCATGGGAATCAAAGGCCATGCCACAGCACTGATCCTGATAACCAGAAAGCACTCCGATCTTTTTGTTCGCAGCACTTGCGATCCTCTGGATATAATGAGAGTTAGATACTCCTGACCTATCGCACGCCAATACCCTGCCCACACAGGTAGGAAATAGCAAAAGATCTAATTTTTCTAAGGATGGGAAATCTTGGATTGGATCCGTTATCGATCTAATACCCGTCCGTGGCCAAACGGGTATCGTACCATCAGACCATTCATTCAGCCTACTAAATAAACTGTTCAGATGGTCATGCCCTAATAAACTTCCAGCTTTGTCGCCAAGTTTTATGATCATTCGCATAATACTGACCACAGATCTAAAATGGTCCTTGATCCACTTTATTTCAGACTCATCTTTTTTGTGCATTCTTAGATCTCTTACCATTTCTCCGGTATTGATATTGACTGGACAGTCCACGGCACATAGCCCATCTGTTGCACAGGTTTTATCAAGAAAATAATCTAGATCTTTGAAGATCTGGTTCTTTACATCTCTGTTGGCTGTTTCCAGTTCGCGCATGATATTGATCCTTTGACGGGGAGTCAGTGTGTGCCCAGCACTAGGACAAATACGCTCACAAAATCCACACTCCACACAAAGATCAACTTCAGGATGAACCTTCGGCAGGGGTTTTAATGACTTGATATGCAGTTTTTCATCCCGTGTTAAAAGAACACCAGGGTTCAATAGGTGCCCGGGATCCGCTAGGGACTTTATTTGCCACATCAGCTCAAAAATATCATTACCCCACTCTGTTTCTACAAAGGGGGCCATATTACGACCCGTTCCATGCTCTGCTTTTAGTGAGCCATTATATTTCCCAATGGTCAGTTCTACCATTTGCTGCATCATTCCGTCAAAATGTTTTACCCCTTCCTTACTGTCCAGATCGACAGATGCAACAAAATGCAAATTCCCATCTTTCGCATGACCAAAGATCACTGCATCGTCAAACTGCCAGTATTCGAACATTTTACGAAGGTCCCTTACTGTTTCGGCAAAATTCCCAACATCAACAGCAATATCTTCAGTGATGACCGTTGTACCAGACCGTCTCAAAGCACCTACCGTAGGATAAAGTCCTTTTCGTAGCTTCCAAAGTAGGTCACGCTCAAGCATATCCCGTGTAAAATAGGGTATATCAACCGCACTATAATCATCGATCGCTCGATCAAATTCTGCGATCTTTGATTCTAACTCTTCTTCTGTCCTTTCCTGGTATTCTATCAAAAGACCTGTCCGGTCATTTGGGATCTTCTCCGGATCAAAAGGTGGATCATCAATATGAACTGCGGTCCTTAGGGATTGGTCATCCATTAATTCCACAGCAGCTGCACCATGATCACTAAGAAATGGTACAAATTCGCACGCTATCTCTGGCGAATCAAATTGAATTAGACCTGTTGCTTTTTCCGGTGGGTCAGGTATTGTCTCTAAGACCACGGAAGAGATAAAAGCGAGTGTCCCTTCAGCACCAACCAATAGATGAGAAAAAATATCTAATGGTTCATCAAAATCAAGGAATGCATTCATGGAATATCCCATGGTGTTCTTAATACGATATTTTTGCCTGATCCGTTCAGAAAGGTTTTTATTTTTTAATATTGTGTTTTTAATACTCAGGAGTCCTTCTGATAGAGTTGGCTCACTCAATCGGAACCTATCACACTCTCCAACGGATGAGGTATCATACTCCTGACCATTCACCATTATAAAGCGAATATTCTGAAGCGTGTGGTAACTATTGAACTGGGTGCCACATATCATACCTGATGAATTATTGGATACGATCCCCCCGATTCGGGCCGCATTAATTGATGCTGGGTCCGGACCTATCTTTCTGGAAAATGGCCGTAATAAATTATTTGCCACACCTCCATTGACGCCTGGTTGGAGTTTAATGGCACGACCATTATCAAGGACCTTGAATTGTTGCCAATCATGAACAACTTCAGCTATGAGTCCATTAGTGACCGATTGTCCAGATAAAGATGTCCCGGCAGTTCGAAAAGTTACAGAAACTCCCGATCTGCGACTGTATTCTAAAAGTTTCCGTACCTGTATCTCATTCTTTGGACGGATCACAGCTTCTGGAACTAAACGGTATACGCTGGCATCCCGACTATATGCCAATCGATCGACCCAGCGATCCCCAATACGATCTCGGGGCAAGTATTCAAAAATATCCGGCATTTATAAAGGGCGGCAATTATCGCGAATGATGTCTGGCACCGGAATCGTACTATCCTTTATATAACTGTAGGAAACCATCTTAAACAAGGTCGTGCAGACAGGTTTTACCTTATTCTTGATAAAAATAGCCGCGATCATATCAAAGCTCTTACTTCCTACCCTGCAAATACGGTGGCCGATCTCCAATTCTGCAGGATGATTGACCTGGAAATGATAGTTTACTTCCATAGAACCAAGTATCGTACTTTCCTCCTGCTCCTTCCTGATACCTGAGTAGCCCAACTCTTGGTATATATCTACGCGGGCTGATTCCATATAAGTTAGATAAACGGCGTGATTGATATGACCAAGGGAATCCATATCCCTCCAACGAGTGTTAATTCCAGACCAATAATCAAAATCGGATCGTCTGAGGCTCGACCAATGCATATTTTAGCTTAGGACCATCATGGTATAAATATCGCACTCCAAAATTACATTCATATACTACCTGAATTATATAAAGGATCGGGTGCAGAATCCTTTGAGCTTGAAGATAAATTCATATCATTGTAGCTTTTAAAATGATTGTGTAACTTGATTAAAATCTGAGGTTTTATATGGGGATGCTTTTTCTTCAAATATCCCCATGTAAATATTGTAGTATAGATTGACAATATTCATACAAATTGATATGAGCAATAGAAAAAGATGATCTTTTCTAAAATAGCAAAGGTTGCGCTCTTCACAACCATTCTTTTTTCTGTGGCTGCT
>DCMX01000154.1:0-7689 GCA_002321855.1 Fidelibacterota bacterium UBA1611
TCATATCATAGATGGTGATGTTGACCAGGGCATCTTCTGGCAGGTCATACCGTAAAGTTGTAACAGGATTGAATGGGTTGGGATAGGCAAAATACAGACTAAAGTTCAAAGGTATGAATACATCACTCATTGCTAAAGAAGCTGTATAAGGTGATTCATAAGTACCCATATCAGGGGCATTACCATTATAAGATTCAGGTGTTAGGTTCACGATCGTATCACCCATCCACATTTCACCCGGTAGCATAAGTGATGATAAATTAATTACGATTTGTGCATTTCCTGCATCGATGCATGGTGACTCTTCTTGAAGATGAAAATTTATACTATCAACAAAAATTGGGTCGACAGAAATATTATTATGGCCTTCAACTCCACCGTTAATATTCGAATAAAATGGTATAACCATTCCATCAACATCATTGGGTGAATTATTCCAAAATATTGAATTTGCAACAACCGCATAGTGCCCCATACCAGGGATAGAGATTCCACCTCCTGATCCACCCGCTGAATTATTAGCAAATGTCACATCTCTTAATAAAGTAGAGATAAAATCCTCTTCTAAATGATAACCACCACCATTTCCATTCGCATGGTTCCCAGAAAATACCACGTTCTCAACTGTTACATGAGTTCCAAGCATCGATGAACCGCCTAACCCTTCGATAGAGACTCCGCCACCATTTCCTGCAGTATTATTTTTAATTATTAGGTCTTTTAATAGTAGATCCCCAACCATATCTATTTCAATTCCGCCCCCGGAAAATGATGTTAAACCATTTTGGATGGTAAAACCTCTGATCTCCGAAGGAATGCCGCTTCCTTCATTATTTTTAATGACACAATCATTAAAATCCCCATCAATGATCGTTGAATCTGCTCCAGAACCTATAAGATGAATATTTGTATTAGCAGACCAAACAATATTCTCAACATAAGTACCAGCCGCTACTAATACTGTATCACCATCGTTGGAGGCATCAATGCCTGCTTGGATGGTGGCAAAAGGATATTCTTCGGAACCGTCATTATCATCTGAACCAGAGGTTGATACATGCCAGACCGGGCCATTATTCAGTGGTTCTGGTGGATTAAAATCATCCCCGAATGTCAATGATACGTCCCAAGTGATCCCTGGAACCCAGAACTCTCCTCCATTTTCATAGGCGCCAAGATCCGGAGCACCCCCTGTATAATCATTTGTGATACCTTCAACAACTATTCCAGCATCAACCAGGGAAGAATCCGGGTGTGGCCTGAAATCATAGTTCTCCGGATCCAGCAAAAGATCCTTTATATCTCCCCCGGTCTCGTAACCATTCCAATTATGATCGTAGATCCCAGGGACCGGATAATCCTGGTATGTTCCCGTACGGTGCCCGGCGATCTTGTTAGCTGCATTATTCCGGGTAATGGTCCCTTCGTTGCCACCCTGGTCTATCATAACGATAATATCATTCTTGTCACCATTATCAAAGGCAGTATTATTGTAAAGATCATGCTCAAAACCCTTGATCATGATACCACCGGTCACGTTCCATATCACATTATGATGCATCGATCCATTATTACCATCCCCATTCCCATCGAACCTGGCTCCATACTTGATAGTATCGTGGAGCCAGTTATAACGGATCTCCACACCAGGCTGCTGTTCGACCATACACTGTATCAGCGCACCATCGCTCTGCATGTGGCCACTGTCAGACATATCGTTCAGTTCGATCAATGCTTCGTTACCCGGATTAAGTGTTGCTGAAGCACCGAGCTTGTGAAGGGTATTCCTTCGAAATATATTTCCGCTTCCGCCCAATTGGATGGTGGTCATTAGTCCATTAAGATCAGTGGATGTGTAATCAATATGATAAAAATAACATTCTTCGATCTTATTGCTTCCAGAATACATCTCTAAGGCAGAACCATCAGTATATCTGAAAGAAGAATTACTGACAACACAATTGCTGCTGGATGAAAAAATTGACATTTCCGGCTGGGTATCTACGACACCAAGCATACGCTTATAACAGCTGGGATAAAAAAGGTTACAACCTTCTACAAGTACATTATCACAGTTTTCAAATTTGAATGTGGTCCCAAAGAATTCCAGACCATTTAATTGCACATGATCCGAATTAGATACATCAAAGGCATAGGACCGCACCTTACCCCGGATGTTCAGACCATTGGGGTCTGCACCGTTCGGCACCCAGAAATACAGTATCTTTGTTTCACTATCAAAGAACCATTCTCCTTCAGCGTCCAAGAATGCAAGCATACCTTCAAAGAAATAATCATGGTGTTTTGTCTTCCATCCTGGAACCGGATCATATGTAAAAGTATTTCCGGAATGAGTTAATACCCTGCGGGTCCAGGTCTTGAACGATCCTACATTCAGGATCGCGATGGCATCGGTAACATCCAGTCCGCTTCCAGCCAGATCCACTTCTCCATGAGGTGCATCGATCAAGGTCCCATTCTCATAGGCTTCCGAGTCTTCATCGATCGTACCATGCCCCCAGTGATCTTCCTTATTCCAGATAGACCCATCCTCAAAATTCGCATTGGGCCAGCGTGCCATGACCATTTCATTCCAATCAACGAACAACTGCCAAATATCATGATCAAGAGTGGTCATCCAGATATCACCTGAGTGAACCTGCCAATTGGGATCGATCGGTACTGTTCCATCCATTGCAACGTGTTCATTATTATAGTTTGTGAACACAATGGGCAAACCATCCGTACCATCATTGCCATCCATTGTAACACTCTCATGGTAAAGTCCTTTTCGTACGTAGCAAATATCACCTGCTACCATAGTGTCCGCTGCTTGTTGTATGGTGAGAAAAGGACTGTCAATTGTACCAGGGCTGGAATCATCACCATGTTTGGCAACATAAAACTCCGAACCAAATGCACATGTTATTATAATGAATACAATGATACGGTTACTCATACCCACTACCAAATGTTGCAATATCAATCATCAATTAAGGAAAAGAAACAATATCTACTGATAACTTCTACAATAATATCTTGAGAACAATACAGGTGAAATTCCTATTTTTTTCTTGTAAGAACAATAGCGATGTGGTCTTGATCCTTCTTATCACATCGTCATATATTACCAGGGATAGGAAGTTTTTTAGATAGTTGGTCAACCTTATTTTGTAATTTCTTATTGATATTTTCTGTTATCTAATTATTCATTTAAAGGAGTTACAGTAAGATCTTCCATTTATAGAAATGAGTCATCTAAAGCATTTAATTATTGTTCTCTTCCTTTTCCTGTGTTGGGCCCTGCCTGCCGGGCGCCCTATAACTCCTGAAGACATTGTGAACCTTCAATACGTCACGGGTGCTGTTATCAGTCCGGATGGGAACCATGTAGCGTTCGTTCTGATCGTTCCCCGAAAAGAAGATGAGGAACCAGGCCCATCTCATTCTGAGATCTGGGTCAAACGCAAGGATGATACAAGACCAAAACGATTCACATCCAAATCATTGGATTCATACTCACCGGGATGGTCAACAGATGGAAAAAAAATAACATTCCTATCTAAACGAGATAGTAAGAAAAATGGTGCCAAGATCTATACTATTGCTTTAGATGGAGGTGAAGCAGATATATTATTAGAACACACAACGGGGATCAGTTCATACAAATTATCGCCTGACGGAAAATGGATCGCCTTTCTATCTACAGACAGTATTTCTGGAGAAAGAACAAATGAAATGAAAGAAGGATATGATATGATCGTGATGGATGAGCTCCATCGCTACAATCGTATCTGGCTCCATAGTATGGAGTCTAAGGAAACAAGATTGATATTCAGTAATGACCTGAATGTTAATAGTTTTATTTGGTCAGATGATAGCAGGTCCATCGTTTTCAAGGCTACAGAAAAGCCTGGTGCGGACGCGGCACTTATGGACCAGGTGTTGTACTCAGCAAAGATCCCAAAAAATAAACCAAGAAAGCTCATTGACACTCCTGGAAAATTGGGGTCGATGGATACTTCGCCTGATGGAGACCTACTTGCTTTTCTGGGAGCTGTAAGCAGGAATGATCCCCTACCACAGTCAATATTCATCACATCCTTGGTGCTGCGTAATAAGACAAAGGTACACAGCCGGGACGATGAATCTTTCTACTATGTTCAATGGATCAATAAAGAAACATTGCTTGCACACTCTATTCGTGGCACAAAGACCGTGATATCACTTATAAGTAATATCCACAGTAAGAATGATGATCCATTGATCCAGGAAGATATTTTTTTATCGGATCTGATAATATCATCCGTTCGGCTGCATCCCGGATCTGCAATACTGGCGATCATAGGCCATTCGCCTCAACATCCTAATGAGCTATACCTGAATGCCCTATATGATAATGAACTTCAAAGAGTGACATACTCTAATCCTATGCTTGATGAGATAATGCTCTCACCCCAGGAGACCATCCAATGGAGATCAAGTGACGGTCTGACCGTTCAGGGTATACTAACGTATCCAATGAATTATAGAGATGGTGCCAAATACCCGCTTATTTTACAGATACATGGCGGGCCCGAAGGAGTGACACTTGATGGCTGGAATACGACATCCCTTAATCCAGTACAATTATTGTCTGCTGAAGGGTTTATGGTGCTCCAACCAAACTATAGGGGGAGTGGCGGCAGAGGTGTGCAATTCTCAAAGAGTGACCATAATGACCTGGGTGGTATGGAATACCAGGATGTTTTGGCCGGTATTGATTATTTGGTCGCAAAGGACCTGGTTAAAAAGGATCATGTTGGTACCGGCGGCTGGTCCTATGGGGGTTATTTTTCTGCTCTTGGTGCCACCACCTATAGCCATAGGTTCAAAGCATCTATGGTTGGGGCAGGGTTAACCAATATGATAAGTTTTATGGGGACAACTGATATTCCTTATGAGATGTCTATCGTGCACTGGAATTCCTGGTGGTTCGATGATATGGAGCTCCACTGGGACAGGTCTCCATTGTCTCATATAAATATGGCACAAACTCCCACACTTGTCATACATGGGATGAAGGATGAGAGAGTACACCCAGAGCAGGGTGTTGAGCTGTGGCAGGCACTAAGAATAAAAGGTGTTGACACCGAACTGGTCTTATATCCCAGGGAACCTCATGGGCTCAATGAGCGGGCACACAGATTGGACTATATGAACCGGCTTGTTGATTGGTACAATAAGTATGTAAAGTAGACCCGTTAGTTATTCCCCTATCGGAGATCCCTAATGATCTATAACTATAATTTTTGTATCACCTGCTGGATACCTAAACTGATATTATTCCTATTTATCCTAACGCTCCTACCATCGATCGAGAATAAATTGATCTCCAGTGCATCTTCTTTCGGTTCCTTTATTTCTTTTAACCGAAGTATGATATCACCCCCATAATCCTGACCAAATGTATTTTTTATGACACTATAGATAGTGTCAAACAGATCTATCGAGTCTATGTAGTCAATATCCTTATCCCAGTCCGTGGTGACATAGTCAAGCGCGTCATTCTTGAAGCCCATGCTCCCAATGATGGCACCATCTCTGATAAGCCAGAAATCATTCTGGTCTCCATCAAACCCATCTTTACCTGAAAAATCTTTCATCTTTTCCAGGACGGTCTCTTTTTCCATTCCAAGTATGAGTTCTCTGCCTTCCATGATTATCGACTGTGATCGAACCAAGGAAAAACAGGCCAACAATAATACCAAATACCTTTGTCTGATCATGTTTGCCTCCTGCATATTATATTATTGTGATCTGAAGTTGCATATATCTCCAGATCCATGTGTATTAAAATTGAATTGTTCAAAACCATAATGTGGTTCCAAGCCTGTAGTGTACAACATCCTCTAAATATAGTTCTTCCGGAAGAAATCCAGCGGACTTGACCAATAATCCTATATCAAATGAAAAAAGTTCACCCGAACCATCTTCCCCCCTGCTGATCACATATTTTAACATCGTATTCAATGCACCCCCCAGTTCCGAGCCATGGCCAGTGAAAGATAGCTCTGTTGGCTGGTCCCAGACATCCAAAGCTGTATTCAAATAAAGCCTATCCGATAAAGAATGGTCGAACAGTGCAATCCCACCAGCGAAGAACCAGTTCTCTTTATTCTGGTATTCACGAACATAGAGTTTCAACCTTGTTCTATCATTTATCCTGACCCAAAACTTTTGTTCGATCATATCACCAAAGGGTACCATCGTATAGCCCATTCCCATTGCCACTTTAAACAGATCACTCAATGAACGATCAAGTACCCTGAATATAAATGGGTCTACCAGGTTCAAAAGTGAGCGGTAACCAGCCCTGGTCACGAATGTCTTTTCATCTCTTGCGAGATCCTCATATCTCGTATACCGATAAAAATCCATTGTGGGTCTGTGCAGGTGCCTGACCGCGCCATATACGTCATGCCCAACTATATCACGTTGTAGCTCGTTCGTCTCTTCATCAATATCTGGTTCCATCGATGGAAACATACTGGTGAAATAGTAACCAACGAGCTGCAATTGTCTGATCAAATGTTCGATCATCAGGTGTTCTCTATCTTCTTTACTGAAAACAACATCCGTTTGAATTCTATCGACAAGCATATAGTCCGATTCTATTCCAGCTGTGTGCAGGCGTATGTAATTTGGTAGATCATTGTCTCTCAAGTCTTTAAGCTCACTATCACGCACTCCCATTACATATGCGGCACCCTTCTCATTAAAGAAAGGCTTTGATATGGACCCGATACCCAAATGGGTCAGGACAGATCTGTGTCCTTCCTCATGGGTCAACGGTGCCAAGAATAGGCTGGCGAGCTGATGCAGTATATTTGTCCTTAGTGGTCCAAGGACCTCACTGGATCTTGTTACAACAAGCCGAAGAGCGCTCAAATAATTCTTATTATACTGTCTCATGGAATAAAGCTGATGAGGGGTGTCCATTATCAGGAAAGAATATTCCTTTAACGAGTATGGTCTGCTCAGACTGTCTGGTATATTTTTTTTGGTGTTGGTCTGGCAGAAGGAAGCATCACACAGTATCAATAAAAGTATAATACGGAAAATCATGGATAAAAATCTAATTGGACTTTTAATAATAATAACATTTATTTAGGTTCAAGGGTATGCCGATGTACGATTACAAATGCACAAAGTGCGGTACTTTATTTGAAGAACTTGTCATGTCAAGTACTGTTGCGGATGAACGAATAAAATGTCCAAAGTGTGGTCACTCTCGATCAGAGCGGCAATTGTCTGCTCCCTTTATCTCAGTGAACACTGGTTTTGAGCCTGCCTGTGAAAGGCCAAGCTGCAGTACACCAGTTGGTTATACCTGAGCAAACTGAATTCTGTGGTCACAGAGTTTTTTGCTTTTTACTGTAATACCAGCCTCACTTCCTGGGCGATCGCTATAGCATTGGGCGTATCGCTGTGTATACAGAGTGTTTGTGCCTGCACAGATATTTCTGACCCGTCAAAGGTAATAATTTTTTTATCTTCAATTATCGACCTGGCCTGATCTGCGGCCTTTTGAGGGTCCGTGATCAGTGCCCGGTCCGATCTCCTGTCCCTAAGACCACCATCCCGTTCATAGGTGCGATCTGCAAAAGCTTCCTGCACAACCTTTAGTCCCATATCCTCTAATATTCG
>DCMX01000154.1:8088-9082 GCA_002321855.1 Fidelibacterota bacterium UBA1611
CTCCCTATGACCCGCGCTAAGTGCGCATCCTTTGCAGCCTGATCATAGAGCGCACCATGGGGCTTGATATGACTGATAGATACACTCTCTTCTTCAGCGATCTTTATCAATGATCGAACCTGATCACAGATAGATCTCAATAACTCTTCGGAATCCATTTCTAATACCAGACGACCAAAATTCTCCCGATCAGGATAGCTGGGGTGTGCCCCGATCCTGACATTTTTCCTTTTAGCAATTCTTATCAGCTCTCGCATCATTGAGAGATCGCCAGCGTGCCCACCGCACGCCAGGTTGATGGACGTGACATGATCCATAAGATCTGAATAGACATTATCCTTCAACAAGCGGGGAATCTCCCCCATATCACAATTAATATCCATTATCATTCCGATGATCTCATATCTTTAAAGTATGACTCCTGGGCAAGACGTAATGATTCAGCCTCTTCCATAGAGACCACCTCGAACCTGAACTCATCCTGATATTTTAATTGTCCAACCTTACAAAGATCAGCTGTTATGACATTGGCGATCTTGGGGTAACCCCCGGTGGTCTGGTGATCGACAAAGGAAATTATTGGTTGTCCGTTTGCTGGTATCTGAACCGCACCGATAGGAATTCCTTCCGTCAAAACCTCATCATTTTTAACTGTATCGATCGTTTCTCCCTCTACCCTTATACCCATTCGGTCGAATATATGGGAAACTTTAAAACTATTATTCTGTAATATATCCCAGACACGCTGGTCGAACCAATCATGCTGGATACCTCTTGTGATCCGCAGTATGGATCGATCTATTTTGAGATCATCATTGATCTTTTTTGGTGCACTCTCATGGCTGGGACCACCAAGATGAATCACGTCACCCTGCTTAAGTGAGCGACCCCTAAATCCTCCCATACCTGTCATTAGGTGTGTCGATCTGCTACCTAACACGGGCTCTATATCGAACCCTCCCTGAACGGTCAGATAACATCGAGCCCCATCCTG
>DCMX01000103.1:0-1374 GCA_002321855.1 Fidelibacterota bacterium UBA1611
CAGTACACCATACATATCACTAACATTGGATTTAAAACTTATTCATCTGTGATCAATATAAATGATGGAGATATTGAATTAAATGTAAATATGGATCCAGCAATACTCGAATTTGGTGAAATTTCTGTGGAAGGTCTATTTAGTACACGACTGGGTTATGAATCAGCGGATGTAATTACCAAAGATGATTTTGAATCATATGAAAAAGAATCAGTGATAGAGATGTTGAGAATGTTACCGGGTGTGGATGCTCAGTTTGCTCACCCTAACGGTCGAAATGCAAACCTTTCTATCCGTGGTTCATCTGACTACAAGCCAGGGGGTTATAATAATCGTGTTTTAATTCTTTTGGATGGTTTCCCAATACAGATTCCTAACAGTGGCGCTCCCGATTGGAATTCCTTGCCACTGGAAAGTATTCAAAGGATAGAATTAGATAACAGTCCTGCATCTGCACAGTACGGCCACAATTCAATGGGGGGAGTAATTAATCTTATTACAGACCATAATAATGAAATAAACCCAACAACATTTAAAATTGGTGGTGGCACATTCTCTACATTAAGTGCATCTCTGAACCACAGAATCACCAAGGGAAAATGGAAATTTGGATTTAGTTCAAAGGGTAGGTCATCAAATGGTCATAGAGATAATTCTGATGACAGGTTGGGCAGGCTACGTTCCTATTTAAAATACGGAGACATGAAAGGAAGGACGTACAGGTTAAGTCATATTATCTCTATTTCAGATATTGGGCATCCAGGGTTTAGCAGTTCTCCATCATTTCGAAGGTCAGAAAGAACATCTAACTATCTACAGGGCCATGGATTCTATCCAATCATGGAAGGGCTCTCCATGTCACACTCTGTTTTCCTAAATACATTTCAAACTAGGTACTATGATGGTAAAGAAACACCCTCAGATAAGCGACAAGGTGAAAGAATTTATGATGACATAGCGATAGGTTTGCGCTCTGAGGCGCTGATTACTAGGTGGGAGCGCTGGATATTTATGATTGGTACAGATACAGATTGGAGCCAATCTATTGTAGATGTATTTAATCCAATTTATAAATCTCCAAACCAATTTTCACTTGGCTCATTTTTTCAAACAAAATATTCTATTGGAAATGGATGGAGCCTTGGGATGGGATATAGATATGATTACCGTTTAACGGATCCAGGGGGTAATTATAAAAAACGAATATATACAAACAACTCTCCAAAATTAAATCTAATGTATTTAATAAAAGGAAAACGAGCTCTCACATTGTCCTACAGTGAAGGATTTCGAGCCCCATCACTTTCTGAACTCTACCTACAACATACGAGTAGCTATGGCCTGATACAGCAGGGTAATCCTGATGTACTTCCT
>DCMX01000103.1:1773-3816 GCA_002321855.1 Fidelibacterota bacterium UBA1611
TGGAGCGCATCAGCATATTATAACCAGTATGAAAATATGATTGATTTTGTTTATACATTGCCTGTTAGAGCTGTGAATCGCACCGGTATAAATAGTTATGGATTTGAATACCAATTCAATTGGTCACTATTTGATGTAATGACGATTAATGGCCAATACAATTATCTGAACATGGAAGATAAAGAAGGAATCCCAGTATTATACCGTTCTAAACACAGGGGCCAATTATCTTTGAGTATTAAAACTAAGCTGATTGATTTTATACTATCCAATCGATATTGGAGTGAACAATATTTTGATGATTTTCTAAGTCATAATTACACCATTGTCGGGAATAAAGTCATATTTCCAATTGATGTTCTTCCAGGGCAAATAATCCCAGAATTAATACTCTCAAAAAAATTAAACTCATTTAAAGTATCATTTAAAATTTCAAATCTACTCAATACATCATACGAGTTAATTCAAGACTATCCCATGCCAGGACGATCTGTGCATGGAACACTAACCAGAACCCTTTAAAAATGGAAAGGATGAAATACATGAAAATCAGTTATCTAACAACCTTTTTATCTCTATTAGTTTTTTTTACAGGATGTGAAGATGATAATATGGATGGACCAGCAGCATCAGAAGCTGGAACCATCTCAGGATCCATTATTTTTTCAGGAATCTGGCCAGATAGTGGAGCTGTACTTCTTACTATAGATTTGCAGTATCCACCACAGGGTCCACCTTCAGGATCAAGGATGATTGAAAATAATGAATTAGAAAATAACGTTTATGCATATTCATTTGAAGATCTTCCATTTGGTAACTATGCTGCAATAACTATAACATATTGGCCAAGCGGATATTCTTCTGGAGGTTTGTACACTTTATTAGGCTCTTACCCAACTCAACTCATTCCACCCATTCAAACATACTTTAATCTTTCTGAAGATAATCCCCAAATGATAATTGATGATATAGAAGCAACTTTCTAAACATAAATGCTGAATGAAACCCCTTATCATTAAAGAAAAAAACTAAATTATAAAGGATGATATAGCTGCTTATTCGTTTAGTCTTCCGAGACGACGGTATTTTTCTTTATACTTTTCCCAAAGATTTTTCTGTCGGTCTGTTAGGTCCAGTTCACGGCCTTGTATATAAGCTTTAATTGGATTTGTTGCCTGTAAAAGTGGCTCAGTATCTGCAATAAAAAATGTAGCATCTTTACCGGGCTCAAGTGAACCGACCTGCTCATCCACTCCAAGTATTTCAGCGGCAGAAAGAGTAATGGACCTTAAGGCTTCATTTTTTGGTAATCCCCAGGATGCAGCCCTCTGGGCTTCATTAGGCAGGGTTCTCACATGTCCATCCATGGGATACCCTGGATCTAGAGATATACAGAAATGAACACCTGCTTCATGGAGCATTGCGGGCACTTTATAAGGAGTATGAATAGGTTCGAACCTGCGTCTTGGAGTTATCTGAACACCTAGCAATATAACAGGAACATTATTTTTTACTAGGAGTTCAGGATTTATCCAGGCATCGCGGCCACCAACAATAACAATATTCAAGTCATTCTCGTTTGCCCAGTTGACTGCAGCTTCAATCTGGCGAATATCATTGGCTTTCACATGAATTGGTTCCGTATGAATAATGAAAGGAACCATGGATTCAAGTCTCAGGTCGGTTTCTTGCTTATGCTCTGCTTTCCTTTCCTTTGCGCTTCGGCGATGGTGGTAGGCCCGAACATTTCGAACCAGTAGATTAATCTCTCTTAGGGATTTATCATATTCTTCCCGCTGCGCTTTTTCATTCTTTTTTGCATCCTTTCGATAATCAAAACGCATATTAGGCCAGTTCAGATTTAACGCTGTGGGGTGTTTCATGGTTGCATCTTCCCAAGTCCAACCATCCAATAACATCACGGAAGATTGTCCCGGTATTCGACCAGATGATGGAGCTGAATTAACAATTAAAACACCGTTTGAACGTGTGACTGGGATTAAGTCAGAATCAGGATTATAGCTAACATTGGCCCGGACATTG
>DCMX01000061.1:0-218 GCA_002321855.1 Fidelibacterota bacterium UBA1611
TACTGACCCCTATCCACTTCCTGGTTCAAGAACATTCTACCCCTGGTAAATGGAAAACAAAATATATCCATGTGGCCACCAGTACCACCTGCATAATCAAAAAGATCACGCTGAAAATAGTTAAGTATTTTTGGCTGTATAGCAACTATGTTACTATCAGAATTCATTCTACTCACCAATGGAGTAAGCCAGTTTTGATCCTGAATTGTATCATTGTT
>DCMX01000061.1:552-7477 GCA_002321855.1 Fidelibacterota bacterium UBA1611
AGAAATACTAAATAATCACCATTAGCTACTTTGGCACCCCGGTTACATCCCCCGGCGTACCCATAGTTCTTATCATTTTGAACCAGTATAATATCTGAATGATCTCTCTTTATCCATTCGACGCTATTATCAGTTGAAGCGTTATCCACAACAATGATCTCATAATCTGAATATTGTGTCTTTTTTAAGGATTCTAAACACTCAGATAAAACATCTATCTTGTTCCAGTGGGGAATAATGATACTAACCATTTATCTGTCCGCAGGCACGGAGACCTGATTTTGGTTAGCCGCTATCGCGGACCTCATCCAAAAGATTTTTGGCGTTCTTATCATTGGGATAGCGTTCGACCCAATCATTAAGAACACTCTCTGCTTCAAGATCGAGGCCTGCAACCCTGTATATATAAACCAAAGATGAAACAATATCTGGATAAGCTTGCTGCCATTTTTTCCACTGGTTAGTGGAAACAGTTTTTTGGCCAAATCCCTTAACCTTTATCATACTCTCTAATTGAAGGAATTCACTTTGTAGGTTTTCTAATATGCTCAATGCCTTAGATGTATCACTCAATTGCTTATAATAGACATTAGCATATTCGACCCTATTCCCCGGACGACCTATAGGTGTAGATGTCAATTCATCCATTATCTGTTTCATGGTCTCTTTACGGTCCAGGTCACCATATAATCTTGCTACCTGATAATGAAGATCTTCAGCGGTTACCATAATAGTAGATTCTGGAATGTTTATTCGCATTTGGTCTAGGACAAGCAATGTCTTTTCCCGAAGATCATTTAAGACACCTTCGTTAGAGTCTTTTTTTCTTGTTTCTTTTTGATGGTCCAGATAATAGGTGACAGCAAGTTGCATGTAAGCACTACGGTAATTTTGTAGCAGGCGGATTATTTGATCATTGAAATAGACTTCATCATTCCCAAGATTGCGAAACATATAGCCTGGTTGATACTCACGGGACCAGTTAAGATAACCCAGATCCTCTTCACGATTGAAATTCTTGGGGGAAAATTCTTTTGACCATTCATCTGGCCCGACGGATGTCATTAAATTAGTATACATTTTTTCTGCATCAACTGCCCTGGTCTTATGGCTCTTCAATTGAAACGTGAGCCCCTGCATATCCAAATAATTATCAAGCCCGATACGGTTTGACTGCGAGACCGTTACAGCAAAATAAATGGGTACACGCCATTTAGCATCATTAATAATGCGCAGGACCATCATATCTTGGACCCTTAGCGCTTGTCCCGCAAACGTTGGTTTGATATTCCATTCTATGAATCCATCAGGATTTTCCGGATCATTTGGAGCGGAAACTCTCACTTTTTGTTCCTCCCATCTCTGAAGATTGGAAGTTATTTTATCTATGAACTCATGTGATAGCCGAATATAGCTTGTGCTATCGGGGCGTGATCCAGCAAGCTGTTTGATATACCATGCAGTATTTAGTAGGCTCAGATTCACCACAGCTACATCCTTCCGGATCTCTTCCACTTCTTGGAGATACCATAGCGGGAATGTGTCATTATCACCATTTGTGAATAGAACCCCATTTGGGCCTACGGACTGTAGAATATTATAGCTGTAATCCCAGGCAACATAATTCCCTGAACGATCATGAGAATGGTAGTTCGAACTTAAAATGACTCCTGGAATAAACAGTATCTGAAGAATTAGAGCGACCGCAACCAGGCGGTTAGCTAACTCTTTCTGCTGAATCCACATTTGAATTCTTTCTCCTATCATTGCCGTACCAACACCGATCCATACAGAAAAGGCAAGAAAGCTACCCACATAAGAATAATCTCTCTCCCTGGGCTGGGGGTCATCCTGATTCAAATAAATGATCACAGCATAGCCAGTGAGAACAAATAATGATAAAACAGAAAGGGCCATTCGCTGGTCTCGATAACTATGATAGATCATACCGAAAAAGCCAAGAAACAGTGCTAATGGCAGACCGAACTGTGTCCAATCAACTCCATCCTCTCTACTGTTCGCGCCCATTGATGTGACCCCTGGAGCATTCGTAGGACCACGACCAGCGAACTGCCATAAAAAGTAACGGTTATACATTTTTCTGATCTGATAATCCCAGAAAAACTCCCACTGTTTACCAGACTCGACCCCCATATACTCTTTTCGCTGTTTAAAAGTATAAGCTCGGTTTGGCCCTTTAGGATATCCTACCATCTCATGGATCGGCTTTAGTCCCTTGAATCGTCTTGGGAACTGTCCTACACTACCATATTGTTCCCGCTCGAGATAAGAGATCATTGCTTCTACTGTTTCCGGGTCATTTTCATCTATGGTAGGGTCCTGGTTAGAACGAATATAAATGAGAGTATACGTGGAGTATCCTATCAATATTAGCACAACAGAAGTGAGAGCCACGCTGGCTATATGGTTCTTATTCATAATTGACCATACCATACCAGCGAAAACTGCTACAACTAATAATGCAGTACCGGTCACACCTATTTGTCCAGCAGCCATTTTAGGTAGACCCTTGATAATTCCATTATGGATGATGAAAAACACTATAGCTGTGAGACCCACTAAGACTCCAAAAGAGGACCATTCAAATCTATATTTTCGAAAATATATTATAAGAGCAATGAAAGGAAGTGTTAACAGGTTCAATAGGTGCAGTCCGGTAGCAAGTCCCATTATATAGGCTATGATCAAAATATAGCGTTCATGGTCTTTACCATCTGCCTTTTCGCTCCACAGAAGGATCAACCAGACCACTATCGCAGTAAAAAACGTACTGAAAGCATACACTTCCGCTTCTACGGCATTGAACCAATGGCTATCAGTAAATGCAAAGGTCAGCGCACCCATAGCCGCACCACCAAAACCTACCAAACCATCGCCAATGGTGTTGATCTGTCCGCGCCAGTGGGTTACCACTTTCACAATAATAAGATATAGTAGCATTACCGCTATTGCACTGACCAAGGGAGATATAACATTTACCCGGAAGGCTATATCCTCATTGATCGGGAGCATTGAAAAAATACGCCCTAAAAGAAGGAAAAAGGGACTACCTGGTGGATGCGGTACTCCTAATGTATGTGAAACAGCTATGAATTCTCCACAGTCCCAATAGGATACGGTGGCAGCCATTGTATCAAAATAAATAATGAATGAAAAAATAAAAAGAGATCCCGCGAGCATACGATGAAGGCGGATATAATCAGCTTGGATCATAAGTTATTCTTCTTCTCCAGAAGTGTCACCAGATAATTCTTCTGTCTCATGTGCTGGTTCTCCTGATTCGTCTTGTTTCTTTTTCTCTTCGATGTAATTGATCTTCAGCTCACTAACGGTATTGATCAACACTTGTTCCTCATACTCTGTCAGGTTGCCCTCCATTTTCGTCTGCATCATGTCCAAGAGGTCAATATAAAATGATGCTTGCTTTAGATTACGTTCCAATTTATCTGTCAAAGGATTTTTTACCTTGCCCAGAGCCACCCAGGCACTGGACTGAAAGGTACCGACCAAGTACATAAAAAGTTCTCCTTCTTTTGTAGGCGTTCCCTGAGACATATGTATAATTCCTTAAATTATTTCCCCATGCGAATTAGAGCCGCGGAATTTACTTTAGAGCGTTTAGAGACAAAACGAGTAATAATGATCTAGGATATTTTAACCATGTCCAATCTATCTTTATAATCATGCAGGAATTGTTTTCGGATTCCAGTGTGCTGATCATGACGGAGGTCCCGGTCTTCTTTAACTAAATCAAAAGCGGCTTTTCTAGCTTCACGTATGATGGGACCATCGGTCACCATATTAGCGATCCTATATTGAATAAATCCGCTTTGGCGCATACCAAAATAATCACCTGGACCCCGAAGTTTCAAATCTTCATCTGCGATATGAAAACCATCATTCGTTCTCTCCATGATATCCAGTCTTAAACGTGAATTATCTGATTCATTATGGTGTACTAGTATACAATAACCTTTACCTGATCCACGGCCCACGCGCCCTCGCAACTGGTGTAATTGGGTCAGGCCGAAGCGTTCCGCATGTTCTACCACTATGACCGTTGCATTAGGAATATCCACACCTACTTCAATCACAGTTGTTGATACTAAGAGATTTATCTCATTTGATTCAAACTTTTTCATGATATTATTTTTTTCATCTGTCTTCATGCGACCGTGAACCAGCCCAACATTTAGATCGGCAAATACCTTTTTACTCAGTTTTTGGTATGCTTCCACAGCAGCGGCAAGATCGTTCTTTTCAGACTCTTCCACGAGCGGATAGATCACCATGCATTGCCTTCCAGCTTTAATTTCATCCGTGATAAATGCAAACACTTTAGGCATACGGATCGGTTCTACGATCTTTGTCACCACAGGGGTGCGATCGGCCGGCAATTCATCAATAATCGACACGTCCATATCACCTAAATAGGTAATGGCCAAGGTTCTGGGAATAGGAGTAGCGGTCATAGCCATGAAATGAGGGTTGTATCCTTTATCAAGTAATTTCCCGCGCTGCAAGACCCCGAACCTATGTTGCTCATCCACAATGACCAGACCTAATTCCTTGAACTTGACATCATCCTGTATCAGAGCATGAGTACCGATCACAACGGGGATCCTTCCTTTTTCTAAACCATTCAGAATAGATCTGCGTTCACTTTTTTTCATTTTCCCGGTAAGAAGACAGATAGGAATCTTGACCTTCTTCAATTCTGAAATAAAAGACCTGTAATGCTGATTGGCTAAAATTTCTGTCGGAGCCATAACAGCAGCTTGAACATTGTTGCCAACCGCTATAACACAAGACAGGATCGCTACAATGGTCTTCCCGGAACCAACATCACCCTGAAGTAGCCGGTTCATTGCCACGGGTTTCTTCATATCTTCATGGATCTCTTTAAGAACATTCTTCTGTGCTCTGGTCAATTCAAACGGCAATGAGTCAGCTATGTTCCTGAAATAGGGACCTATATCTGAAAGCGGACATGTCGCTGTTTGTTTCAAACTGTTCTTGCGGAGCGCCATAAGCAATTGTAGAAAAAAATGTTCATCGAATTTCAGCCTGTGGACAGCGGTTTTTAGTCGATCGATATTCTCTGCGAAGTGGATCTGTTGTAAAGCATCATTCAAAGAAACAATATTATATACTTTTGTAAACGTTTCCGTAAATATATCAGGAATATGTTCGATCGAATTCAATACATCACGAACTATTTTCCGAAGGAAACGCTGGTCAATGCCTGCTGACCTAAGTTCATTCGTGAGAGGATAAAGTGGTATCACCGAGCCTGTACTTAAAGGATCATCATTTTCATCTATTTTATCAAACTCAGGGTGCAGAATGGAGAATCCTTTATACCATTCGATCTTCCCATGGACCGCTAAGCGATCACCAATCTTGAATAAACGTTTCACATACCTGACACCATTGAACCATGTCAGCATCAATAGACCTGTTCCATCAGAAATGATCGCTTGAAATATTTTTCCTCGGCGGATCGGTCTTTCACCGAACGTTTCCACCTGACCAATAATGGAATATGATCTACCACGAACAATATCTTTGATCAGTGTAACCGTGGTCCGGTCTAAATGTCTTCTAGGAAAATAATAGAGCAGGTCTCGTACGGAATCTATGTTATGATCACTCAGAGTCTCCGCGCGTTTAGAACTCACTCCTGATAATACAGAAATATTAGAATCAGGATCAAGTTTAGCCATGGTAATATCTCAGCGGGCAATATCTTTTAGCAGGCCCGCTGAGATTATTTCCATTCTTTGCGATATGTATAGGTCACATATTTTGTTTTTCCAGGATCTAATATGATCGAAAAATGAATAGTGGAGGCATCCTTTTTCTGATAATCGTGTGATTCATTTTTAACCACCCAGTCCCCATTGATATGTTCTACAATTCGGACCCGCACCGGCTCTGAACGAGAATTGGATACCTGCACCTCTATGACAGCTTCTTCGCTTTTTCGCTGACGATCATAGTTTAATACTTTACGCTTGCCTATAATATCGAAAGCATACCCAGATAATAGTTTAGATGACTGACCCTTGGGCACCTGCCCTATTCGGTCAGCACCTATAAATTCCAAACCCCCAGTGTTTGAATTAGTATACATCTCTACTTTTCCAGCAGGGAGCGGGATGCCTAAACCATTGGATTCAGTATTCTTGATCTCTAATTCTACCTTTAGCGGTTCTTCTTTTTGACGGCGTTCAGAATTTTCGAACACATAGGTTTTGATATATCCGACGGTCAATGGACCATACATTCTGACCGTGAGATTTTCTTTAGCCTGGAGATCATGTTTGGATTTCATGCTATAGATATGATAATCACCTAACTCTGACTGTTCCATAGCTGGTTTTGATTCAGTCCGTGCGGCCATACTCATGGCATGATCGGGACGATGACGAATCATTTTTGGTTTATTCAGATTGCCTTCCACTAACTGAACCTGGGTATTTCTATAATCCAGGTCCGAACCATTTGAGATAATTGCCTCAGCTATCAGTTCACCATTGCTCTGTCCATTCATTACCAACCTGTAAACAGTGCTCCAAGAAAAATTCGTTGATTTATATACTAATTCTCCATTGACATCCCCAGATCTTTCTGTTTTAATATCCCAAGCAATAAATGGCTTCAAGATAGGATCTTTTATTTTGTCCTCACTCTCCAGATACTCAATATTCTCATTTTTAAATGTGCGCACTCCGCCTTTATGCTGGATCGTAACGGTCCCGGTTGCTATCTCCAACAGTTGTCCTTTAATTACCCGTTCATTTTTAGGTTTAAGATTCACATAGCTACCTTCTTTGTCTACAAAATAATCTATGCTTGAGAACACTTTACTATTAAATCTTTGGGACAATATCTGAGCATC
>DCMX01000157.1:0-946 GCA_002321855.1 Fidelibacterota bacterium UBA1611
ACCAAATGTTTTTCAAGATCAACTATTGATGCCCCTGTATAATTAATGCTTGCAACATAGGTGTAGTTTTGTAAATTCCGTCCGTAATCCGAATTACAGCCCACATGATCAGAAATATTATCCGTCTGCTTATATGTATTATGCTGTTCGGCAGTGTGCCACTGCCGACGACAGGAAATTTTTACCCTGGATCCGTTGAAGCTGCACAGAAAAAGAAATCTTCGGGAAAAAAGACAAAAAAGAAACGTAAAAAGAAAAAATCATCTAAGAAAAAGAAAAAATCATCTAAGAAAAAGAAAAAATCATCTAAAAAGAAAAAATCTATCAATAAAGCTTCTACTGAACCTGTTCAAAGTCCTCCTCCCATCAAAAAGGGTCCAAAAATTGATGTGGCCTCCTATGCAGATGAATTGTTTATCCTGACCGGGCAGCTCGCGGCTTCTAATAAGGTAATGACCAAAGCGACACGCTATCTTTATCAAGAGAGACCACAAAAAAAAGTTATTAGGATCGATGCGAAGCCTTTTCTCACTACGGGCGATTATGAACTAGATGCTCGCAATAATCAGGATAATATTTACATTCAGCGTCAACTGGGACTCCATTACGAGTCTATAGGGAATTGGGAAGGTGCTAAGGATATCTATCTTCGGGA
Source organism: Fidelibacterota bacterium UBA1611 (assembly GCA_002321855.1). Taxonomy (GTDB): domain Bacteria; phylum Fidelibacterota; class Marinisomatia; order Marinisomatales; family UBA1611; genus UBA1611. Next base: position 656 of record DCMX01000157.1, read on the forward strand.
GGTGACAAAAGATCCTACCAACCCCGATGTGCATTTTTACCTGGGTTCCTTCTACGCGGCCCTTGGAGAATATGAGAAAGCAAAGCATTCTTTTGAAGAAGCGCTCGAGCTGGATCCGGACCATAAGGGGACCATAGATGCCATGGCAATGTACACGAGCACACCAGACCAGCGTGCACTCAGTCAGGATATTCTTGGTATGTCATCCAAGCGCGTGCCAGATGGTCCAGCTCAAAAATTAACCATTATCCGTCAAAGGATCAGCGAAGGAAGATTCGCTGACGCCCAAAG
>DCMX01000157.1:1347-4470 GCA_002321855.1 Fidelibacterota bacterium UBA1611
CTTGGCAATGTGGAAGATGCAAAAGCATCCTTCCAGCGTGCAATTAAGCTCAATGCAAAGGATAAAGCACCACATCTTTCTCTTGCGAAAATATATTTTGATTTAGGAAAATATGTTTATGCTGCTTTGTCCTTCAGTGATGTGATATTTGTGGACCCGGCCGATGTAGAATCACGCTATATGCAGGGCCTAAGTTATTTCAATGCGGATGAATGGGGTAGAGCAGCTGCAGCCTGGGAAGACCTCTTGCACTACCGTCCTGACCATGGACTGATCCGTGTGCTACTACCGCAGACCTACTATATCTTGGCAGTAGAATATAATCGTTTAGGTAATCCAACCATGGGAAGGCAATCTTTCAAGAATGCATTGTCAATCAATCCTGACACGGGTCAATGGCTCCCTGGATCAATGGCTGCCTTAGGAAAATATTATCGTGAAAAACGGATGTACCGACAATCCGTGGCTGCCTATCAGGAAGTTATAGAATTAAATCCTATGGCCGCAGATGCATACATGGGTATGGGAATTACTTACTGGAACATGGATGAAAAGCAAATGGCACGTTCTTCATGGGAAAGAAGCATGTCGATTCAGCCAGATAATAATGAATCACGTGGTTGGTTGATCCTTTTCCAGCAAGGTTCCTGAACCTTTCATTTGATCCATTAATTTTACCCCCATGCACAGACCACTGATTTGTATAATATGTGTCATTAATATATCATGGTCTACTGATATATATCCCGGGGATAGTGAGGTCAGAGAGGGTGTGCATGCATTTTACAATTATGAATTTGAACACTCGATCGAGATTCTGGACCGAGCGCGACAAACGTATCCTGACCATCCTGGTGTGCATTTTATTTGGGCTGCTTCAAAATACTATTGTAGCCAGGGTTTGGGCCCAGTCATAGCAACCTATGATACGCTGGAACAAAGTCTGAATAAGATACAGCCTATCTATGAATCTTTGGTGAAAAAGTATCCAAATGATCCGGCCTACCAGCTATATCTTGGTTCAGCCAGGGGACTAAGAGCTCGGTCCAACCTAGGGAAAAAGGAATGGTTGACCTTACTTATACAAGCATACCAAGGATTCTCTATTATTGAAGATGTGGCAGATAAGAACCCTAACCTGATGGATGCACAATTACCACTTGGAATAATAGAATATTATGCTGGTATAAGCAATATTATTATTCGTTGGGCGGTCGAACTTTTTGGTTTGAATGCATCTAAATTATCAGGGATAGCGAAGATATCACAAGCAGCCAACCATAGTGAATGGGCCTGGATCGAAGCTTCTGGTATTTTATCGTTTCTTTATCTTTGGATAGAGAATAAACCAGAGCTGGCTTTACCTATTACTAAAAAACTGGTAAAACAGTTTCCGCAGAATTTTTATTTCAATCTATTATACTTAGAATCCTTGATCCGTACGGAGCAAAGCACTGCTGCTCAGGATTTGATTCATATTCTAGAAATGCGTCGTGAAAGTTTGACCCGTCGCCAGCAAGATTGGTATGACCCATATCTTGATTACGAAAAAGCGCTTTTTGCTTTTAATAGGGGAGATTTGGAACTATCCTTAGGTCTTGTGAACAAGGCCATCATGAATTATACGGGGGAGCTGGATATAGTTTTGGGCTTCGCGTATTTACTGAAGGGTAAGATCCTGGATACTAAAGGTGATCGCGGATCCGCAAGAACATTTTATCAAAACTGCCTCGAGCTCGACAATTTCTCATATGCTGTTAAAGAAGCAGAATATTTATTTACAGCACCATATACTGCACAATGAACAATGGGATTCCAAGAATACTGTAATAGTCTGACATCCTATTCACGCTGGATCACTCGAGAGGTCAATATAGGCGATGTAGCCGTTGGCGGTGATAATCCAATTCGTGTTCAGTCAATGACAACTACAGATACTATGGATACGGTTGCAACTATCAAGCAGTCGATACGTATGATAGATGCTGGTTGCGAGATAGTCCGTATTACAGCACCCAGTTTAAAAGAAGCAGAGAACCTGAAATTTATCCGAAAGGGGTTAAGATCTCAGGGCTATAAGGTACCTTTAGTAGCAGATATCCATTATACTCCTAATGCCGCAGAAGTTGCTGCCCGTATCGTTGAAAAAGTTCGTATTAACCCTGGAAACTTTGCAGATCGAAAAAATTTTAAAACATATGATTACTCAGACAAATCCTATGATGGGGAGCTCGAGCGAATAAGAGATCGTTTTCTTCCTCTGGTATCAATATGTAAACAATATGGTACAGCCATGCGTATCGGAACCAATCATGGATCACTATCAGATCGTATATTAAGCAGGTATGGAGATACACCATTGGGAATGGTGGAATCGGCTATGGAGTTCATACGCATTTGTCGGGATTTGGATTTTCATGATACAGTACTTTCCATGAAGGCCAGTAATACACAGGTCATGGTGCAGGCATATCGGCTTCTGGTAAAAATGATGAACGATGAAGGAATGAATTATCCATTACACCTGGGAGTTACAGAAGCGGGAGAGGCAGAGGATGGACGAATCAAATCCGCTGTTGGAATAGGAACACTGCTTGAGGATGGATTGGGTGACACTATCCGGGTGTCTCTTACTGAAGAACCGGAGAAGGAGATCCCAGTTGCAAGGTCGTTGATCGAGCGTTATTCAAATGGCGTTCACCAGCATATTATAGATCCTATCAAAGAATTACCTTATGATCCCTATTTTCGTCAAAGGCGGAAAACGATTAAGGTTCTAAATATTGGGAAGGATGAGGTCACGAGGGTTGTAGGAGATCTATCTGACATGACTATTATAAAACCCGCACACCTGATCCCTTTTGGATATAGTTATTCAGCATCTAATGATAAGTGGCATATAGTAGATCAGGCGGCTGATTACCTTTATGTAGGAAAAAGTAAAATTGATTTTGAGATTCCAGGAACCTTATCAATTATCCAGGATAGTGCAAGCTGGTCAGGCATACCAAAACATTTTCCTATTATGGATGTACAGAATTTCTTAGAACCAGGTTTGCGATCTGATATTTTGAATTTTATTTTTCTCAAACTAAATGATGTTGATCCTGAAATCATTGCTTC
>DCMX01000259.1:0-2101 GCA_002321855.1 Fidelibacterota bacterium UBA1611
ATAGCTCGGATGCCCATTATGTATAGTTGCAATTTCATATGCTCCTACTATTTCAGCAGGAGTTATCGAATCAGCCTGTCCTTTGTGATCAATCATGAGATTGTTTAAGTGATTCTCTAGAATGTTCTTTTGCTGATAAAATAAATCCTCCAATCGGCTTCCATGAGTGAAGGCTACCTTCTGTATTAACAATTCTATCTGCTCTGGATCATATTCCATCTGCTCAAATAAGGCTTGTAGGGTCCTAGTTCCAAACCGGCACGCGTGTTTTATCGATGTTGATCTTATCCCCTAACAACATGGAAAGCCAATTTCGGGGGAAAAAGCCAGAAATTTATAAAGAAACCCTGCAAATAACCGATAATAATTTAATGAGCCGCTTGTGTAACAGACAGATATGACAGCCTATAAAATCCAAAAATAACTTGACGTGATTAAGCAAATTCATAAATTTAAAACCAAACATTTCATCTTTCCTGTACTGTGGTTCATTTTAACTCTTCTGCAGACCGGTCTGGTCTTTGCCCAGTTCAATGGCAATTTCGACATCGAAAAACATTTCTTGCTGGAAGAAAATTCCTTGGACTGGAAGGCATATCAACCTTCAAAAACTTGGCTCTATGACTGGTACAACAGTCAAAGTGGAATGGTTATATCGGTCGGCAGCCTTTCTCAGGAACATTTCTATTCAGAAAGTGAAACTCGCTTGACTGCTGAATTCGGAGACTATTTTGCCATCATGTACAGTAGAAATGAAGAATCTTTTGTCAGGAAAAACCCAGCTTACCAAGAAACAGAGTTTAGGTTTGGCGGTCTGGTTGCGGCTTCCATAATTGGTTTCCCGGAACATGATAAGAAATACAATAACATAGGAGCAGCCATCACTCTGGGAAAGAGATGGACCTGGAATTATCTCAGGTTGAGTTTTCTAGACCAATTTTTTGAATATGACGACAAAAACGACAACGATGACAAAAACTCAGTTACCGACAAATACATAACTACGCCGGAGATGCACCGCATGGAGATTCAGACTTTCATTGGGGAACGTCTCTTTTTCAAGATAGATTTTGGGCAGGAACACGAAACCGTATTTTCTGATGAGTTGACCAATGAAACAAAAATCTACCGCGGATTTGACTATCGGGGCACTTTGGACCTGATTTTTCCTGACTCTTGGCTTTTCGGTGTCTCCGGTAGAAAAGATTTTGAAAAAAGAGACATCTTGCCTGACTTGAAGTCGGATTCGCTGCCGGATTTAAGTCAGAATATGGAACTACAGATTAGGGAGGTTTACCTGTATATTTGGGTCACGAACGATGACCAACTGAGTTTTGGTTATTTGGAACAATATTTCTCCAATGAGATCAATTCAAGTATAGAACTGAAGAAATATGAACATACCACCAAGGCACATCTGTATTGGATTAAGCAGGAAACCAGAACCAGTGAGGTTTTTCAATGGACCTTTGAAGTTATCGCCGGGAATGTTTATCTTTATAAGGATAACCGTGCAGAAGACGAAATAAAGAATGAAACGACGGATCAGGGCAAATTCAAACTGGGCATGACAATGATATCAGGAGACAGAGCCAAACTCTTGCTTACCTCCACATTCGACCTGGATTATTCTGAGAGAAGAGTCTGGGATGGTGGCGGTGTACAGTTTCAGATCGTGTTTTAACATTTCTAAAACCAATAGCTTTCTGACAAGTTTGTCATTTAACCCAATTGATAAGTATGTTGTACTGTTCTTTACGATCGATCGGTTGACTGATGTAATTGTCCATTCCAACTTGAAGACACCTAAACGTTCGCACGAGGGAAACTAAATAGCTAATTGATCAATTGATTATATATATAGTTAATCATAATTAGGAATCCGTCCCCACAAGCCTTTCCTTGAAAAATACACCAAATTATGGTACATATTGGATCCTCCTAATACCAACTAATTAGGAAAACGATGAAAAACATACTCATAATCACTATTCCCATCCTTCTTTTTACTTCCCTTTTGTATGGTCAGACAAAGAAAACAGGTGTTTTATATCTTTGGAAAAATGGAACGAATTATATGGGTGAATGGAAGGATGGGAAA
>DCMX01000259.1:2436-2595 GCA_002321855.1 Fidelibacterota bacterium UBA1611
AACACTAAAAGGATTGACTGTAAACACAATAAATAGTTAACATATTAAATAATAATTTCAATTATTTAGATACAATTATCATAATTTAATGCCTATAAGTAACTGTATTTATTCTTATTACCGCTTCTTCCAGATAATCTTATGGGAAAAGAGGTATAA
>DCMX01000004.1:0-930 GCA_002321855.1 Fidelibacterota bacterium UBA1611
TGACTCTAACACCCCATAATCTACCAATCTTTTAGGAACAATGAATTCCGTGAATATAAATCATCATCGTTGTTTGAATGACCATGTAAATTCAAATATAGCAATTGCCTCACCATTCTCATTTCTGCCGATAGTTGAAATAGTCTCCACCTGGGGTTCTTGTGATCTTACTGTTCTTTCAACCGCAGCCAACAGTTTTTTTCCTTCAGTACAAGTGAAATTTGTACGACCTTTTGCTTTTTTTAAAAAATCAGCTTTCATGGAAGTTATGACCAGCGCTACGCTTGGTTTCTGGCCTGAAGCCGCAAGCAATCCATAGGCTCCCGTGCTTAATTCAGCGGCCATACTCAATACCGCAAAATAAGTTGACTGAAATGGGTTCTTATTCAAATATTTTAAACGCACGGTCGTGACACACTCATTCTTGTTAAACTTCAATATCTTCAATCCAGTGATAAAGGCCAAGGGCAGTTTTGTTATAGAGAATAACTTGAACAACAGGTTATTGTTAATCCTTTTTGACAACTCCACCTGCTCTTTATTTAGGAACAAGATCTATCCTTTGTTTATTGCGAATTAAATTAGAAAAGAATAACATATCTAACCAAATAGCCACCCCTAAGGTTATAATAGACCCACTAATATTTTAGCACATGTATTTTTTTTCTTTATTTTTGCCTATTTGGATTAAATTCAGGCTTAATCCTATATACCTGGAATGAAACATTTTATAGATGTAATAAATACCAAATCGGTAATTGTTATTTTTGCCGCCTGTACCTCAACAATGGTCTGCATGAATTTGGATTTTTTCTTTGACGTACCCACAGAGCTCATTGGGATCGCCATAGTGTTCCCAATTGTATTCTCAATAAATGCGGCATACTCTAGGAGAGAACAGGCACTAAAACACTATGCAAGTATGAAGGC
>DCMX01000004.1:1343-2828 GCA_002321855.1 Fidelibacterota bacterium UBA1611
ATTATATAAAAACCTATTCAATGATCTTTTTGAGTATCTGAAATCAAAAAAACCAACAACAGAGACATATAATAATATCATTAAACTGTTTAGCAAGATCTCACTATCGATCGATACTATCCGTAATGATGATAGCCACCGTTTTTACAGAGAATTTAAAATAAATGATCAGCTACGCTTTATGGTTACCGAGTTTGAGAATATTATCAATATCAAGAACTATAGAACGCCCAACTCACTCCGAGCTTATACTAAGGTATTTCTCAATTTTTTCCCTATAATATTTGGTCCATACTTTGCCTTTGTTGCGACCAAATATGGTCTGGTCTTTGGATTGACCTTAGCTATTATATATGGCCTTGTGCTTACATCTCTTGATAATATTCAGGAAGATCTGGAGGACCCTTTTGATGGAATCGGTAGCGATGATATTGCACTGAATTTCCCAACCATGCTTGAACCAGGTTCTTTGGATAATGAATAATTGGTTTTTCTAAGGTACTCGAAATATATAGACCATGTTCAAGCTTCAGTATACCTGAATATCACTACCAACCTTAAGGAATATCTCCGACAAGAAAGTTCATACGGATTTCTTGACCGAAATCTGAATTGAAATGGTGGATAATTGAACCATCTACATCTATGAATTCCAGTATGCCACTTGTTCCAATGGAGTCCTTTTGTTGCCACCATAACAGGTCGATCCCATTCTCTTTTTCATCAGTGAAAATAAAATCATAGATCCCAGGGTCAAGCTTGATAGGTATTTTATAATCAGTATTATCCTCAAAATAAGGACTTTTGAAATAAGTAGCTCCGGTGTTATCTCTGATTTCGTAAGCATTCTCCACAGAACGGCCAAGATCGTTTGTCCTTATCCGGATCATAAATTCATTTGGTAAGACCTTTGGCAGCAGCACCTTTGAATATTTTATATTATCGATCGGGTATTCATCCTTCCTTCCGTTCGGTGCAATAGCTTCAACCATAAATGATCGATCATTACTTAAACCCGACCAATCTGGTATGGGAAGATGAATTTCTTGTTCCATCAAAAATGGACATACCCCTTTCCACCTGTAGATATATTTTGAACCATGTTCTAAACCATATTTTATTTTTAACAGTCTGATATCCTCAGAACCATTGTTTCTGATAATAATTCTGGGGTTCGAGAGCGTTGGATTTATGCGAGAATATCGATCTTCAGTGCTTGGAACAATGATTTCAGCAATTTCCACATTATATTTAAAATTGGGTTTGCCATATGAAAATAGCTGGTGCGACATCCTAAAGATACCTTTTGCCTCACTTTTGTCGACCATTGTTTCGATCTCATAGTCGATCGAGATAGTGTCACCCGCTGTAACTATGTTGGTCAATTCAAAGGAATATTCATCAACTTTTGTTCCTGGGCACCACCCCGCTCTATCGTATGGCCATGTACCACCCTGAGGGTATATAGGATTATTTCCACAATCC
>DCMX01000176.1:0-317 GCA_002321855.1 Fidelibacterota bacterium UBA1611
AAGGAAGGTTTTCTTCGATCCAAAGTATCACTCATGCAGGTAGCAGGGCGCGCTGCAAGAAATCTTAATGGTATGGTAATTCTTTATGGAGATAGAATCACAGAAGCGATGAATTATCTTGTAAATGAGACCGACCGTCGGCGTACATTACAGAATGAACATAATATTAAGAATAACATCATACCTGAATCGGTATACAAATCTATTGATGAGATTATGATATCCACAGCTGTTGCAGATTCTAGGCATGATGATGAATTCGTTGTTAATAGTCATATTGGAGATCAATTACCTGATGATGAAAAAGAAATGATTCT
>DCMX01000176.1:702-4711 GCA_002321855.1 Fidelibacterota bacterium UBA1611
GCAGCCAAAATACGTGATGAGATAGAGATATTTAAAAAAGAAACCGGAATGACAATAGCATGAAGATTATAGTTGCAGGGGGCGCAGGGTATATTGGATCGCATGTTGTATTTGAACTTATTGACCAAGGTCACGATGTGACAATTTTTGATGATATGTCACTCGGTTCAGAAAAGAATATTGATCCCCGTGCTAATTTTGTAAAAGGTTCAACCATGGCGGAATCGGACCTGGATTCTGTGTGTCAAGATAGATTTGATTGTATGTTGCATTTTGCTGCATGGAAAGCTGCCGGAGAATCAATGACTAACCCTGGGAAATACGCAAAAAACAATCTTAATGGTACAATTAACCTCATAAATGCATGTGATAGGTATGACATAGAATATTTCATCTTTTCATCTTCAGCAGCGGTCTATGGTATGCCTGAATATTTGCCATTAGATGAGATGCATCCATTAAATCCAGGTAATTATTATGGAGCAACAAAACTCATGGTCGAAAAGAATTTAAAATGGTTCAGCGATCTGAAAGGGATGAAATACGCATCATTGCGTTATTTTAATGCTGCCGGCTATGATGTTCAGGGACGAATAACTGGCTTAGAAAAAAATCCTCAGAATTTGATTCCTATTATTATGGAAGTAGCTTGCGGTATCAGAAATGATATGCAGGTCTTTGGTAACGATTATAGTACAGAAGATGGAACTGGTGTGCGAGATTATATACATGTGAATGATCTTGCAGTAGCCCATGTAAATGCGTTGGATTATTTGGTAAATAATAAAAAAAACTTATTAGTTAATCTGGGAACTGGTAAAGGACATTCTGTACGCAGTGTTATTGAAAAGACAGAAGAAGTTACGGGAAAAGCTGTAAAGTTCAAGGTAGTGGATCGAAGAAATGGTGATCCAGATACGATTATTGCAATTTCAAAATTAGCTAATGATTTGATGAACTGGATTCCGACACATTCTGACCTGGATACTCTCATCCGTTCAACTTGGCAGGTATATAAAGAATATGTTAGATGAGGTACAATAAATGATTATAGATATTGAACGACTTCAAAAGCAGTCTGGCATAATAGGTACGTCAGATAAGATCAGACAGGTAATGGAATTGATCGCTCAGGTGGCACCAGTGGATATATCTGTGTTGATTACAGGTGAATCCGGAACTGGCAAGGAAGTGATGGCAAAGGCAATTCATAAATTTAGCCGATATGCCAATAAACCAATGGTAATTGTCAATTGCGGAGCAATTCCAGAAGGTATTATTGAAAGTGAACTTTTCGGACATAAGAAAGGATCTTTTACAGGAGCAAGTGAAGATCGAAAGGGATACTTTGAAGAAGCTCATAAGGGGACGATCTTCCTCGACGAAATTGGAGAAACTCCGTTGCAGACCCAAGTAAAGCTGCTCAGGGTTTTAGAGAGTGGCGAATTTATGCGTGTCGGAGAGGCTAAAACACGCTACACGGATGTTCGCATCATCGTCGCTACAAACAAGGATTTAGGTGATCTTGTAAAAAAAGGTCATTTTCGCCAAGATCTATATTATAGACTTAAAACTGTTACATTGAACGTACCGACACTGCGAAACAGATTGGAAGATATAAGTCCATTGGTAGAGAGATTTGCCTTAGAATTCACGCGTTCCAATGACATTTTATACCGTGGTTTTATGCCGGATGCTGTGCGATTATTAAAGCAATATGATTGGCCAGGAAATGTACGAGAATTAAAAAATTTTGTGGAGCGTATTTTAGTATTAGAAAAAGGAGAACGTATTACAGCTGAAATGACACAAAAGGAACTACAGAATTTCCTCAAGCCTTTATCTGAACCAAATATGCATCTACCAGTGGCTATTGAAAAAAAGTCTGCTCAAGCTGAAATTGATATTATTCTAAGACAATTGTTCCTTCTGAGACAGGATACAGAACTAATTCGTAATTTGATTGCAGGAAAAGCATCAGATGGTACTGGAATCATTAGAAATGTTCCTATGATAGATGACACTGATATAGATGCATCGATTCCGGAAAAATCAATGGAAATAACCGAAGATGGACATACTTTGATTCGCGATGATGCAATCGGTGATATGCGTATCAGGCATCTGGAAAGGGAAGCGGTTACCCGGACATTAAGGTTCTTTAATAATAATCGTAGGAAAACAGCACGGTCTTTAGGAATGAGTGAACGTACTCTTTATCGCAAGATTGAGGAATATAATCTAGAACCAAAGATCAAGCGTAGGTAGAATTAATATGCAATTAAAAGCTCTTTTGCTTTTATTGAATTTAGGAGTCTTTTTTTTCTCCTGCGGGTTTTACTCTTTAGCTGGATCAATACCTCCACATATTAAAACATTGAATATACCTTTGATGGATAATGAAACGGCGGAGTTTGGTTTAGCAGAGGATATTACTGATGGGATTCTGCAGCGTTTCAATGAGGAAGGGATTTTGCATGTAAAGGATGATGATGGGGCAGATTCAATATTACGAGGGACCGTAAAAAAAGTTACGGATGGACCCTATACTTACAGTAGGATGGAATCTGTCTCTGAATACCGTTACAAAATAGATATATTCATAGAATGGTACGATTTAAAGGAAGAAAAATCACTTTTAAAGGGTAATTATTCTGGATGGGGAGCCTACGGTTTAAGCGGAGATATCGGTTCTGATGGTATTGACAATGATGGTGATGGAAAGACCGATGCGGATGATGATGATGAATTTGGAGAACCGCGTGCTTTTGCTTCAAGGGTTGCTGTTCGTAAAATTGCAGAAGATATATTAAATGATATCATGACCACATGGTAGTGAAAGGTTCACTTTGTATATGAGTATTGTTACAGTCAGTCAATTATATCAGCATGTAGATAAGAAAGTAGAATTGAGGGGCTGGGTCTATAATACCCGAAGTATTGGCAAGATCTGGTTTCTAATTTTGCGTGATGGTACCGGTCTATTACAATGCGTGGCAGTGAAAGATGAAACGCATGATGAATCATTTGCTCTTGAACAAAGTTTGAACAAAGAGGATTCTGTTATAGTTACAGGGATTGTACGTGAAGAACCAAGATCACCAGGAGGGTTCGAGCTTGGTCTTCAAACAATCAATGTTGTAAACCATGTTACTGATGAATACCCCATTTCATCTAAAGAACATGGCCCTGATTTTTTAATGTCGAATCGTCACTTATGGTTGCGTTCAAAGCGACAGCACGCCATTATGCGTGTCCGTCACCATATAATCAAGGCTATACGTGATTTCTTTGATAATAATGGGTTTACCTTAATTGATTCACCTGTTTTCACTGGGAACACTGTAGAAGGGACTACTACTCTATTTGAATTGGAATATTTTGGTCGCCAAGCTTATTTGACCCAAAGTGGTCAGTTATATCAAGAAGCTGCCGCTATGGCTTTTGGCAAAACCTACTGTTTTGGTCCTGCTTTTCGGGCAGAAAAATCAAAAACCCGACGACATTTAACCGAATTTTGGATGGTGGAGCCAGAAATTGCATATTGTGACATAGAGGAGAACATGGACTGGGCAGAGAAATTGGTCGGATTTATTATTGGCCGAACATTGGAAACTTGTTTTGATGAATTGCTAATCCTTGAAAGGGATATATCCAAACTGGAAACTGTTGTCCCGCCATTTCCGCGTATAACTTATGATGAAGCTGCTAAGATCTTGGAAAAGCATGGTAATGGATTTCAATATGGAAAAGATTTTGGGGGTACAGATGAGACCGTATTATCGGGTCAATTTGAAAAGCCAGTTATGATTCATCGTTGGCCTGCGGAAATAAAAGCGTTTTATATGAAGCGTGATAAAGATAATCCGGAACTTGCCTTAGGGGTAGATATGCTAGCGCCAGAAGGTTTTGGTGAAATTGTAGGTGGTGGTCAACGTGAAGATGATTTGGAGATTCTTATGAAAAGAATTCGTTATCATGACCTGCCCTTAAAACCCTTTCAGTGGTA
>DCMX01000176.1:5065-6898 GCA_002321855.1 Fidelibacterota bacterium UBA1611
TCAGTTCCTCATTCGGGATTTGGATTGGGTTTGGAACGTACAGTCGGTTGGATATGTGGTACCAAGCATATCCGTGAGACCATACCATTCCCCAGAACTATGTCAAGGATTGATCCTTAATGGATTTTAAGGCACGAATTTCTGTTTTTGGAGGTCGCCAGGTTACAAATAAGACCTACGAAAATGCACTAGAATTAGGTCGGCTTCTTGGTAAGGATGGTTATCTTGTTTATAATGGTGGCGGCAGTGGTGTCATGGAAGCAGTTTCGAAAGGTGTTGACCAGTCAGGAGGGACTTGTGTGGGAATCCTGAAAGGTTCCTCCTTAGATGAAATGAATCCTTATGTACATATCCCACTTGCAACAAATCTTGGTATTACCCGTAATGCATTACTTGCTTATAACTGTGATGTTGCCGTAGCGATTAGCGGTCAATATGGGACCTTATCTGAAATTTCATATGTACTCCAGCTAAAAAAACCCATTGTTGGTTTTAAGAGTTGGGATATAGGAAATATGTATAATGTAAAAACTATAAAAGGTATAATGCAGTATATTGAAAGAAATATATAAAGTTTCACATTAATCTAATGAATTCAATAAAAGCCACTATATTTGGTAATGACCAGGGGGTTTGTTTCAGAGATTTCACATGCTAAGAAGCAGATAAATTGAGTATAGTTGGATGGGTAATAAATATGCCTAATTGTGCAGTCACCCTTGAAGCAGAAGGCAAGAAAATTGACCTGAGAATATTTAAAGAACTATTACAAGTAGAATCTCCACTATCAAACGTTACAAAAGTGGCTATTGAATGGAAAAAACCCCATTGGAATTTCTCGATCTTTGAATTTCGCTTTTGATGAAGATAGCACTTTGTCAGATAAATCCAACTGTTGGCAATTTTAATGCCATTCGTGAGTCTATAACTCAATATTACAAAAAAGCAATTGACCAGGGTGCTGGACTGGTAGTATTTCCGGAAATGGTCACCACCGGTTATCCACCGCAGGATCTGCTTTGGGAAAATGGATTTATTAATAAAAATTCAAAATTGGTTGAATCCATCGCAAAAGATTCATCAGTACCAATCATTTTTGGTTTTGTTCGAAGCGTTGATAATAAGTTATTTAATAGTGCAGCGCTTTGTGCCAAAGGATTTCATCACGGTACGTATGATAAGATATTGCTTCCGACTTATGATGTATTCGATGAGGATAGATATTTCACACCAGGTGACTCCCCGGGCATTTGGCAAATAAATATCAATGGAAATGATGTAAATGTTGGTATTCAGATATGTGAAGATCTTTGGGATCATGATTATGACTGCAAGGTAAGCCTCTTACAGAAGCAGTCTGGAGCTGATTTGCTGATTAATATATCTGCCTCACCATATAGTGAAGGCCAATTGATTCATCGCTCGAAGATTATATTGGAAAAAGTAGATGAATTAAAGCTTCCATTCCTTTATTGCAATCTTGTGGGAGCACAAGATGAATTAATATTTGATGGCGGTTCTATAGCATTTTCTGCTGATGGAGAATGTATAGGTCAGGGGAAAGCTTTTAAAGAAGATATTCTTATGGTGGACCTGACGAGCCCGAAAATAGAATCCATTAATTTTAGAAGACGTGAAGAGAATATGTACCAAGCTCTCTGCTTAGGCGTTTCAGATTATTTTATGAAGACGAGGCATCAAGAGGCGGTTATAGGCCTCTCTGGAGGAATTGATAGTGCAGTAGTAGCGGTTATAGCTGCAGAAGCTATTGGCTCTGAAAATGTTCATGGGGTATCTTTACCTTCCAAGTTTTCCAGTGAACATAGCCTTACT
>DCMX01000074.1 GCA_002321855.1 Fidelibacterota bacterium UBA1611
TTTAATTAAGGATGAAGCATGATTATTAAGACACAAAATTTACCAGAAATGGACGGTGAAAGAAATCCATTGGTTATGAAGAAGGTCATTCATCGAGATGATCAAAGTAATGATATTAGTATAACATGGGTCAAAATTTGGGGACATCACAAAAAGCTAGTCTGTCATGTTAGTGATCGTGCTTATTACATCATTGAGGGTGAAGGAGAGTTTAATGTTGACGGTTATCCACCAGGAAAGGTTAACAAAGGAGATCATGTGTTTATCCCAAAAGGCGTACCTTATGACTTTGATGGACACATGACCTATTTGGTAATAAATGGGCCAGCATTTCAAGCTGGCTCAGATGTATATTTAGAGTAAATTTAGGTATTGTAATTGATAAAGAAATCAAGGCTAACTATAGTTAGAGAAAGAGGTGTTTTACAAATAGCTGTTGCTTTCTCCCCACCCCCAGAAGAAGGGCATTCGCCTGAATTTTACCTAGACAAAAAAAGTGGAGAGCCAACTGGTGTGGTTTGTGAGTTAGGTAAAGTGATGGCCAAAGATTTAGGTGTTAGACCGAAATTTGTAGATATTCCCTGGCCCGGACACATGCAAGCATTGTTGTCGGATAAAGTAGATCTTTTAATGAGTTATACCAATACGCCGGTAAGGGCTATTGAATTAGAGTTTGCTGGGCCATTGCTGCCTTCTAAAGCAGTAATGATTGTATCTAAGGATAATCAGATTAAACAAAAAGAGGAGCTGAACAAACAAAACAAACGTATTGGCATCTGGCATGGTTCTTCTATAATTGATGCGGTTCACGCTCATTTCCCATTAGCCACAATAAGTGAACATGCCGATCCAACTGCGGAAGTAAAGGCTGGAAAACTTGATGGATGCGTAGTTGATGCTGTCACCAAGATTTTTATGAGCAAAAACCCTGAGTTAAGTCTTTTAAGGGATAAAAATGATAAGATTGAGGTTTTAGCCCAAGAGTGGGGGCATCCTGCAGTCAAGTGTGGCGACCAAATTTTTCTTAACTGGATTAACAATTGGCTAAATTATCACAAGAATCAGGGCACCATTAATTATTGGTGTAATAGATGGTGGCAATCTTGGATGGTGGATTAATATTATGGTTGAAAAGGCCCTTTTAGAAGAGATTCGAGAAAGGGGAGTACTGCGTATTCCAGTTGATTTTTCTCCTCCACCAGCTGATGGATTCCCACCCGAGTTTTATATTGATCCAAAAACCGGTAAAGAGTGGGGTATAGCTCCAATTATGGGCAGACTTATGGCTGATGACCTAGATGTGAGGCTAGAGTGTGTCGATATGCCTTGGCCGGAACATATCCCGGCCCTGCTTTCAGGAAAAGTTGATCTTTTGCCCAAACATGTTAACACGCCTAAACGTGCTTTACTGGTAGAATTCACCAACGGCCGATTTATGATTTATCGAGTTACTGCCCTGATTCAGGAAAAGCGATTGATTTCTGATAAAGAAGATCTAAATCAAGAAGGAAAAATTATCTCAGTATGGTATGGTTCATCAATCAAGGACATTATCAAAAAAGAATTTCCACTGGCTACGATTAAGGAGTTTAAATTCCCTTGGATAGAAGTTCAAGAAGGAAGGGCAGACGCCTGTTTAACCGATTCTGTCACTAAAGTATTCCTTCAAAAGCATCCAGGGCTCAAACTCATGAGAGACAAAGAAGGTAAACTTATTATATTCTCCCGGGAATATGCTCAACCTGGTATAAAGCCAGGCGAGCAAAGATTTCTAAGTTGGATAAACAATTGGTACCAATATTATGAAGCGCAGGGTACCATCAATTACTGGTGTAATACTTGGTGGGAATCTTTTATGGCAGATAGATCGTAGTAAATTTTTGAAAACATTAATTGCAATATTAGAGGTTTGGTAAATTTAACACTAATATACAACGAAAATATTCTATGATTTTCCTGTTTGGTTGCAGTTAAATTTTAAGTTACACATTCAATGATCAAAGCACACAATATATAATCTTTCGTCTAAACCTTGTTCCAATTATTAAAGAAATAATTTTTTTCAGATTCGACATGCCAAATAAGCTCAAAATTAGTTCAGCTTCCTTAGTAGCTAAAGCCAGAAAAGAAATAATGGAAATTGATGCAAAAAAAGCTATAGGAATGGTTGGACTTGATGATGTTGTCATAGTCGATATACGAGATTTTCGAGAACGCCAACGCACGGGCTATATACGTGACAGTTTCCATTGCCCCAGAGGTATGGCTGAATTCTGGGTTGATCCAGAAAGTCCCTACTTCAAGCCAGTTTTTGATGGAAAAAAAACATTCCTATTTTATTGCGCATCAGGATGGCGTTCAGCACTTACTGTTGCAACCTTGCAGAAAATGGGAATAGAAAAAATTGCCCATGTCACGGGAGGTTTTTCTTCTTGGATCGAGGTCGGTGGTGAAATTATTCAATTTGAAGAAAAAAATGGGAAATAACTTCCTGCAAATTATGTTAGTAAATGTGCTGGTAACGATTCCTTTGGTGCTAAAAATTATAGTAATCACAAATTAAATGAAATGTGATTTATTAAAGTTATTTTTTGTTTAAAATAAAATCCTTATGGAGAATAGTTATGAACAATAATTTTAGGGGCAGTTTTACTGTTGCTGTAACCCCATTCACGGAAGATTTGGCAAACATTGATTTTTCAGCATGGCACAAATTCTTGGATTGGCAACTAAGTGAAGGCGTTCCTGGAATAATAATTCTAGGTACTACTGGAGAGTTCTTGACAATCAAAGATGAAGAGCGTCAAGAATTTGTTGAATCAACAGTCAATCACATTAAGAATCGCATTCCAGTGTTAGTGGGGACAGCGAATGCTCACACGCCAAATGCTGTTCGTTACAGTAAGGAAGCGGAGGAATTGGGTGCTGACGGTCTGATGATTTCTCCACCTTATTATTACACTCCAACCCATGACGAAATTTTTAACTATTATAAAGAAATATGTGAGCAAGTAAGTATACCAATTATGCTCTATAATAATCCATTCACTACTAATGTAGATATGCCACCGAAACTTATTGCAAAGTTGACCAAAGACTTCGAGCAAATAAGGTATATTAAAGAAGCTAGTATGGATGCTGCTCGTGTTTTCGACATTATTGTTGCAACTAATGGGATAATGAATGTGTTTGCAGGGGAGCGTATTGTAGAGTCCTATCTTTTGGGAGCGGTTGGTTATGTCAATCCTTATGGGAACTATATTCCCAAAGCGTCAACAAGAATATGCGAAATGATGACTGATGGTCGAGTGAGTGAAGCTAAAAGGATCCAACATCTCATTGATGAAATTCAAGAGGTCAT
>DCMX01000159.1 GCA_002321855.1 Fidelibacterota bacterium UBA1611
AGTGGATGTTCTAATGATTCCACCAATTTGTGTTAATATCGGATCGACCTTGGGATCCACTTCTGCAGAAAGAGATTTGAATAGCTTGCCTCGTAGGGTGATCTTAATTCCTTTAGTAACCCGCTCTATATCCACCAAATCACTCTGATTTAATGGTTGAAGCTCTTCATTGGTCTCATCTAATATAATATTTATCCAGCGATCCACGTGGGATTCTGCATCATTCAGAATAACTAATAACATCACGAAGAATGTGAGTAAAAGCGTGGTGAGGTCAGCGAAAGTGAGGGCCCATGCTGTGGTCTTTGCTCGGGCTTCTTCCTGAGTGATTGGTTTACGTAACAGTGGCATAATTCTAAAGGTCGCGTTCTGAAAGAGCTACAAATGTCATTAATTTTTCTCTTATTAGTAGGGGATGTTCGCGTGCATGAATACTAATGATCCCTTCAAGAACAATACTTTTAAGCATTATTTCATTCTCGGACTGCCGTTTGAGCTTACCGGCAATTGGAAGAAACACCAGATTAGCCAATAGAACCCCATAAAATGTGGTGATTAAAGCTGTCCCCATCCCAGCTAACAGGTCTTTGAATTGTTCGGCCACATTAAACTCGACAGTTGATACCTCACCGCCCATTTGGAACCTATTCATCATGACTATCAGGCCAATTACCGTACCGAGCATCCCAAAGGCGGGGGAATAGGCTGCCATATATAAGATTATTTCTTGGCCACCTACGTGACGTGTGGATATATTACTTAGATCCAGTGAGAGAAAGGTTCTTAGTCTAGATGCTTCTCGCTCATTGATGGCCAGCTCAACACCATCCCGAAGAAACGCACTCTCGATTGATGATAGATCCGCTTCTAGTGATAAGAGTCCATTCTTACGGGATTTTTCCGCTAAATCAATGATTTTTTGAATTGTCCCCGTAATATCATATACTTCAGCTCGAATAACATTTTTTAATACAGAACGAAGATTAAATACGGCTTTTAGGGGATAATTCACCAGGGTTGCACATACTACACCGCCGATGACAATGAACACTGATGACCACTGGAAAAACCAAATGAATTCACCTTCGAGCCACCAAACACTTGTAGCAATGATAGTGGCCCCGGAAACAAGTCCGATAATTGTCCCAAGATCATATTTTTGATTCATATCGGAATTATCCTATTTATTGTATTGGATAAAATTACATCAATACTTGTAGATGCTATTTTACCTGTTTATTAATCCTTTTTTTTATATTTAGACAGGGTCTTGCTTGCGTTGTAAAGTTTATTCTGTTCCTGGTCGGATAGTCCTTTGAATCCAACCTTTTGAATCTTATCAAGAATATAATCGATATCTTTTTCGAGTGCTTTTTCCTTTGACTGTTTAACATCCTCTATCTGAATACGATATTCTAGGGTCTTCTTTCTAATTTTGAACCAAATATCGTTCAATCTCCAACGGCGTTTTAAAAAAATATAACCTATCGCCATGCCTGATATATGAGTAAGATGGCTGATTTGAGTCATTTGCTGAAAAGAGGAGAAAAAAGCGAGTATGCCTATAGCGATGACAAACCATATCGATTTTATTGGAATAAGCCCATAAAGGTATACCGTACGATTCGGAAATGATAACCCATATGCAAGCAAAATACCATATACAGCACCACTAGCGCCAACAACTGGAATATTTGATTGAAGATTGAATAAACAAGTAACTATTCCTGCTCCAATACCTGTCATAAAATAGTACTTGAGAAAATTCTTTCTACCCCAAGCATTTTCCAGCTCACTACCAAACATCCACAGTACAAACATATTAATTAGAACATGCCAGATATTGCCATGAAAAAACAGATATGTGAGAGGTTGCCATATCATAAAATCAGACCAGATAGCTTGTGGGACCAGACCAAATAAATCAAATAACAAGTGTTCTTTTCCAGATATTGTCTGTAGAAAAAAAATGGTGAGGTTCACTGAGACCAGAAGTTTTATGGCATCGGTGAAAAGTTGCGGTTTATAGGACAACTGACCGGGATTGGCTTGGAATTGATATCTCATGTTCTACAGAATATACATAATTACCCTAAATCGAAATAGTTCCCTTAAAAATCAATAAAAACATATTTATGATATAGAGTGAATGTTCTGTTCAATCGGCTAATATTTGTCTTGCGATATCCAAGGATCGCAATCGCACTAAATCATCAAAATGATAGAATAATTGTTTCTGAAGATAGTTACTTATTACTCGATTATCTGTTGGAGAAACATGATTAACCGGCAATTGGTCAATTCTTCCATTCATTAATTGTAGTAAAATCTCTCCGCTGTGTTCACCTTCGTATGGATCTGGAAAAGAAATACCGGGCATCTCCCGGCAATCTAGGTCGGGACGAAAGCCCAAGTGGGATAAAAGGGCACATTCATAAAACCAGAACAATATATTGGGGTCAAATTCTCCATCATTAAAACTACGTAAGACATCTACCAAAATATTAAACAAGCCAGAATGGGGGTCGTTTTCCCCTAAGGTACGATCTGTCATTTCCATTATAGATAGACAAAAGGTCACAGCTTTCAAAGAATTCTGTATATGTGGCCATGATTCCTTGAAGCTCACTTTTGATAAAACTTGCAAATTGCGATTGGGTTTATCATAATAAATGATCTCAATAAAACTCAAAGGCTGGAACTGAGCTACTTTAGGAGATCTTTTCGAACGAGCTCCTTTAATAATCAACCCGACCTTACCTTTTTCAAAGGTAAAACAGTTTGATATCAAACTGGAGTCACCATAGGGGATTGTTCTTAGAACAACTGCTGGTGTATGAACTATCATTTACATCAAGTATAATCAATAGGCTTTCGCAAAAATCACTTCGTGCTTAGCAGGATCACCCGAGTATATACATGTTAGACCTTGTGGTTGTTCATCAAATGGGATGCAACGAATTGTGGCTTTAGTTTCGTCTTTGATCACAGTTTCTGTCTTTTGCAGACCATCCCACCCGCAACGAACAAATCCACCCTCGGTAATGATCTGTTTGAATTCATCATAAGAATTCGTTGTATGTGTATTATCATTTCTAAAGGTCAATGCTTGATCATAAAGTTGCTGTTGTGATTCATGCAATAGAATTAGAATATTTTCAATTACGGCTTCTCTAGAAAAAGAAATCTTATCACCCGTATCCCTACGAACAAGGATCGTGGTCCCTTCTACAATATCTCGAGGACCTATTTCCAAGCGTAATGGTACACCCTTCATTTCCCATTCGTTGAACTTGAAGCCCGGGGAAGAATCGGTCCAATCAATGTGATAACGAACCTCAGTTTCTTCAAGACCCTTAGTGATAGGCTCTAAATATTCCTTTATATTTGATATTTGATCATCATTTTTTGAAATTGGAATAATTACCAACTGAATCGGTGCTATTCTGGGAGGAATTCGTAATCCTTTATTGTCTCCATGAGCCAGGATAACAGCCCCAACCAACCTTGTACTAATACCCCAGCTCGTGGCCCAGACAAATTCTTCTTTGTTGTCTTTTGTTTGAAATTTTACTGAAAAAGCTTTTGCGAAATTTTGTCCTAAATTATGTGATGTGCCAGCCTGTAATGCCCGTTTGTCACCCATCATAGCTTCAATACAGTATGTCCTATCAGCACCGGCAAATTTCTCTGATTCTGTTTTCAAGCCAGTAAAGACTGGAATAGCTAGATAATCTTCTGCTAACTGTCGATATAGCTCTAAAATATCAAGAGTTTCTTTTTGGGCTTCTTCTTCGGTAGCATGAGCAGTGTGACCTTCCTGCCACAGAAATTCTGTAGTTCGAAGAAATAGCCTTGTTCTCATTTCCCAACGGACAACATTCGCCCATTGATTGATAAGGATAGGTAAATCACGATAAGATTGAATCCATTTTTTATACATTGACCAGATCACCGTTTCAGATGTCGGGCGAATGATAACTTCCTCATCTAAACGGGATTCTGGATCAACTATAATTCCTTTCTGTTTGTCAGCTTTCAATCTAGTGTGGGTCACCACAGCGCATTCCTTGGCAAACCCTTCTACATGTTCTGCTTCTTTTTGAAAGAATGATTTGGGTATGAGTAATGGAAAATACGCGTTGGTATGTCCTGATTCTTTGATCATGTGATCAAAAATATTCTTGATATTCTCCCAAAGTTGAAAACCATATGGTTTTATCACCATTGTCCCTTTAACTGGACCATGATCAGCTAATCCAGCCCTGTTTACGACTTGCATATACCAATTGGGGAAATCTTTTTGCGGATCAGGTAAGCCTTTGCTCATAATGAAATAAAGGGAATTATTGAGAGTAAAATTACCGGGGTCAGATGACTCGACCAAGGCGTTTTCGGTTCGAATTGTATGGACTGTTTTTAATGAAAGTCCATATTCCCTATTTTATAGTATCGTTCGATAATGAATAATGATCAGTCAAAGTGATATAAAACGTATTCGTTCCTTAAAGAGTAAAAAGGGGCGCCAAGAACATGGTCAATTCATGATTGAAGGATATCGCCTGGTCAAAACTTATTTAGAGAACCAGGCGGGTATCATTGATGTGTATTATACAAAATCATTTAAGCAGCAATATAAAAGATTTAATTTGCTTTCTAAGAATTCAGAAAAGGAACTGGTATTAATAACTGAAAAATTAATGAGTCAAATCTCAGACGCAATTACACCATCAGGAATCATTTGCATCTGTAAAACAATAAGAACACCGGTCCCAAATTTTTCTGCTCAAACATGGTTATACCTATACCAATTATCTGACCCGGGGAATACAGGGTCCCTTCTTAGGACCGCCGCATGGTTCAATATTAAGAATATCGCTTTTTCACCTTATTCTATTGACCCGTTTAATCCGAAGGTTGTCAGGTCTGCTATGGGAGCACATATTCATATAGATATTCATATAAATATGGGTCTCGGACAATTTCAAGACAATAATTATTTAACTATTGGTGCTGATCAAAATGGAAAAGAGGTTATTGATCAATTCGTGTCATTGCATAAAAGGGTCATTGTGCTGGGTGGAGAGGCACATGGAATTGGACAAACGATCAAACACAAATTAGACAAGATAGTCTCTGTCCCCAAAATGGGGTATGGTGAATCATTGAATGTGGCAGCGGCGGGAGCTATTTTAATGAACCGATTATCTAAAAAATAAAACGGGACAGTTATTCTGCTGCCCCGTTAACAGTGCTGGTTAAACTTAATAATTCTATTAATATTTAAAATAGAACATAATCTCACTATAATGTCAAAACAATCGTTATTTTATTTTTCTATGGATTATTCCTATCAGAAATCATCTTTTCAATTTTGGAAATCAGTACTGTAACTTCATAGAAATGAATCCTCAGGAACCCGATCCTTATGAACAATACATTAACTATTCGCACCGCGTTCAGTATTGTTATACTATCGATCTTTTCGGCATTTTTGGCTGGTGGGTTGGTGATGGGGATCGCTACATCTTTTCCTGATTCATCCAAAAAAATATATACCTACATTTCTTTTTTTATAGGTCAAGGATTCATGTTGGTCCCTTTAGGATATTTTCTTATATCTCAACAGCAACCCATTTTAAAAATACTTCGATTACGAAAAGTATCTCGACACATTATAGTCAACACTCTTCTGTTTGGTAGTGGAATACTTATCCTATCGGATGAACTGGATCGCCTGATCCAGGTTTTCATTCCTGCTCCGGATTATATTGTCAATATGAGTAGTTTAATGCATCCGGAAACAGTTGCAGGATTCATTATCTTTATCATTGCGGTTGTTATGGTCGCACCATTCGGGGAAGAAATCCTTTTTAGGGGTTTTCTTCAACAGTTCCTTGAAAAACACTGGAAAGATTCAACAAAAGCAGTTTTGATAACCAGTTTGTTTTTTGCTATGATACATTTGAACCCCTATTGGATGATACAAATTTATTTTCTTGGATTGATACTTGGGTTCTTAGCTTGGCGCACAGAATCAGTGGTCCCAAGTTTAATTCTTCATGGTTTGAATAATGCTATGGCCATCATTTTATCTTTTTCCAATGGAGAATCAAATAGTCTTTATACCTGGAATGGCCATGTCTCCCCCTGGATCTTATTGCTTGCAATTGGATTGATATTTTTTGGATTTAAAGGAATCAATCAAAGAAAAGTTTGATAATGCGAAAAGAAATGTTCAATCACGAGATCACCATCATCAGGGATACATATCGTCGTCTCCTTCGTCGCCACGCACGCACGAATTTGATAAAACTAACAAATAAAACACATCCAGCTGATCTTGCCATAGTATTCCGATATTTTACTGAAGATGAACAGAGTCAGACATTTGCGCTTATGAGAGATGATGAACATACTGCTGAATTTCTCACAGAATTGGATGAGGCTTTGGTAAAAGACCTATTACAGAAGGAATCTTCTGAGCGAATCGCTTCCATTATCGAAAAAGCACCAGCAAATGACCAGAGTGATATTTTGGGGGCCCTATCAGTAGAAAGGTCACAATCAGTGATAGACCTTCTCAAACAAGAAGAGCAAGAAGAACTGGCAGAGATAATGGGATATCCCGAAGATAGTGCAGGTGCTATGATGACAACCGATGTATTTACCCTACATGAGGGGACAACATCCGGAAATGCGATCAAAACTCTTCAAGATCAAGAAGATGCGGAAATGGTATTTTATCTTTATGTGACCGATGATGACGATCGATTGGTCGGTGTTGTTTCGCTTCGGGCACTGGCAACCACACCATCAGATACAAAACTCAAAGATATCATGATAAAACGAGTTCATTCTGTCAGACCAGAGACTGATCAAGAAGAAGTGGCCAGGGTGGTAGCACAATACAATTTCTTGGCAGTCCCCATTATTGACCCGGATGAACGTCTTCTGGGAATCGTAACAGTGGATGACGTGGTTGATGTTATCCGGGAAGAGGCAACTGAAGATTTTCTACAAATGGCTGGGGCTGGGAAAGATAGAGAGATCTTACTGAAATCAAGCTGGGAAAACGCCCGGGCAAGATTGCCCTGGTTGTTCGCCAGTTGGATCGGGGGAATAATCGCTGCTTCATTGATAGGAGCATTTGAACACATGCTTGAAAGCATTATTGTGTTAGCAGCTTTTATTCCTGTGATCATTGGAATGGGCGGAAATATCGGCACACAATCATCAACTATTATTGTCCGTGGAATAGCAACAGGCCGTGTTGACGTAGGGGGTGAACTAAAACTCATTTTAAAGGAAATGCGAGTAGGGCTTATCCTTGGCGTTCTTTATGGTTTACTTTTGGGGTTTTTTGCGGACTTTTCATTTGAAGATGCTCCCTCTAATCTAGGCATTGTCGTTGGGCTAAGTATTTGCGCCTCCATGCTATTAGCCGCAACGATTGGAACGGTCACACCACTTATACTGCGAAAGCTGGATATTGACCCTGCGGTCGCTACGGGACCGTTCGTAACTACAAGCATTGATATTCTTGGAGTTCTATTCTACTTTGTGATTGCTGGATCAATTCTGGTATTCTGATCATGGAAATCCTTCTGACCTTTGGAACAGGTCTCTATCTGTTTTTCGTTATATTAATTATAATAGGATTATCCAGGCTTACATTTCACAAACACTCTAAAATTGATATTCCTAAGGTATCTGTGATAATTGCAGCAAGAAATGAAGAAGATAATTTACCACTCTTGCTGGGTGACCTGGTTCAACAAACCATCTCTGATGAAAAATTAGAGATAATTATTGCTAATGATCGTTCCACAGATAATACCGTAAGCATTGTTGAGGGTTTCATATTAAGATATCCATTTATAAATCTGATAAATATTCTGGAATTATCAGATCATATGAAACCAAAGAAGTATGCCCTGACACAGGCCATTAAGGCATCCAAAGGCGAGATAATCGTTTCAACTGATGCTGATTGCCGGGTTCCCAAGACCTGGGTTTTGAATATGGTCTCATCTGTTAAGAGTTCAGGTGCTATTACCGTTGGTTTTTCTAAGGTAGCTTGCAAGAATCATTTTTTCCATCAATACCAAATGCTCGATTTTCTTGGTCTGATGGTAATAAATGCTGGAGCGAATGGATTAGGTCTTAACTGGGGCGGGTCAGGTCAAAATCTGGCCTACAGAAAAAAAGATTTCAATGCGATCAGTGGGTTTGAACCAGTAAAAGATCAAACATCTGGTGATGATCTATATCTCGTACAAAAAATATCGAAGATAAAGCCTGCTGTATTCAATATAGACCCAGAAAGTTTTGTGAGCACTCTTCCTGTGAAATCTATTGGTGATTTCATCAGTCAACGAATTCGATGGTCTTCAAACTCAAAAGCATTTGCAATGGAAACCAATGTGGTATTCTTTTTTTCATTAATTATACCTTTTTTATTCCATTTTTTAATTCTTTTTGCAGTATTTCTACAACCGAGCGGCATAATCACTATTATTTTACTAAAATTAATTATCGATGGTTTAGCAATATTCTTAGGGGGAAGATTATTTCAAACAAGGGTGAGCCCGATTGTTTTTACATTCTGGTTTTTCATGCAACCGTTCTATATACCATTCATAGGAGTTGCCGGCCTGATCGGTAAATATTCCTGGAAATCATAGGTCACGATTCGATTTCTTGATCGTTTTGGTCAAATATCAGCCTAGGATTAAGATAAAAGGATAGACCGAACAATAACATACCAACACCTGCGTAAGCTATAAATGCTGATAAAGGGGCTACACCAATAATCGGGTTTGGTATAGAAAGGTCCGAATATGAATCAAAATTATAACGCCATACAACAAACCCTGGAATGATACCCGTTGCATAATTCTCAAAAAAGAATCCGATAGATCCTATAATAATTGTAAATACAGCTACTGCTTTTTGTGCTGGTCTGATAAGAAACACAAAAACACTAAATCCCAGCACAAGGATCGTTACCGATTGTAAATATATTGGTTCAATTAAAATCACAATTATGCCAGTAAAAAAAAGAATAAGGACCATACCAATCTTCATTCTTTTGTTTTGGTCAATACTCTCATTCTGATAAAATATAATCGATTCATTGTGTTCTTTCGCTAACATTTTTAAAGACAGCTTACTGATCCACAAACCTATTCCAGCGTAAGCAATGATAACCTCAACGGGAAACCCTATTTCTGAGCCGTGGATCATCCAGATGGTTTTGCATGGTGTGACCCAATTCCATAAATGGGATGAGCATCCCCAATATTCTGATAAATAACCGGTCAAACCACCAACACCAGCCATGATCATTGCGAGTTTATAATTAGGAACATCTCTGATGATCCAGACTAATCCAGCATAACCAAATAGTCCGAAGACCAGCATATTGGTCTCAAAGATATAAAACACAATACAGGTTAACGGTAGGATAATGGCGAGTTCTATCAAAGAACTTCTAACATCTTTGTCATGAAAACGCTCTACCATAATACCATTTTTCACTAAAGTTAATTACGGATCATTTATCTGACCATTAACATGGTCAGATAGGTGGTGTTCTTTATAGAAAGTTCTAATTTAGAAAACCTATATTCTTTTTCCGTCTATTTTATCAACACCATTTCATGGAATGTTTATAGTATAGAATTATTAACCCTTTATATAAGTTCAAGGGTAATGAAATCTTTATATGAAAAACCATTCTGGGAATATTATGGTCCACGTATCGTGGTATGGATTCTGGTGGTGGCAGGGATCATTGTATCCTTGTATCATGGAATTGATGAGAAGATCGTTGTATTTGTCACTATTGTCTTAGGAATCTTTACCCAAATATTTGCCGGTTTTGGGGCCCTGATCGCTATGATCCCATTTTTTGGCCCCCTGATAGTAAAAGTAATCACCATTCCCATATTTTATTTTCTTAACGCCATGGGCTGGGTGGTATCGGGAGTGGCTATTAAAAAAGGCTATGCAAATGAATTGGCTAAGAGCCGTACGGTCACCCTGGCGGTATTGATCGGCATCATCTTGGGTTATATTCTAGGGCATGCGGTCCCTCTAGATAACTAAGCTTATGAAAATATTAGTGTTACAGGGACCCAATCTTAATCTTCTTGGGGTAAAATCAGCACAACAGGGTGAAAGATTAACCCTGGACAAGCTGAATAAAGCACTGAGAAAACATGTTCGCAATACTGCTGTTGAACTGAGGATCCTTCAGACCCATAAGGAATATATTGCACTGAATTTTATTCAGCGCAATCGAAACCAGGCTGATGGTCTTTTGCTTATTCCTATGTCCTGGGCTCGGTACAATTGGACATTAGAAGAAACACTGAGCCTTGTAAGGCTTCCAACTGCAATTGTTTATTTTGATGATCCTTATGATTTTGGCACATCTGAAAAGAATTCTATACTATCAAATGTTGCAACAAGATCAATTACGGGACCACCTATGGAGGCCTGTATAAATGCTCTGGACCATATTATAGATCATTCCTCAAATTGAGAGTTATTCACGTGCGTTATATAACACAATTGGTCATTCTTTGTGATCTTATTTCTCTTTGTTATGGGCAAACAGGAGAAGACCCAAACAATTCTCCAATCCATGTACTAAGTACCATAGAGAAATATCCGCAGACCTTAAAAAACAATGACTCATTCGATCAAGAATGGGTAAAGGGTCTAAAATTGTTATTGCCTTGTGAAGATATCCACGTGCCAAAGCGCGGCACACGCTTACCAAACGCTCCTCGAGATTACCGAAGTGGAACTCACCGCGGTATTGACTTTTTTGCCAATTGGGGCACGCCTGTCCGTGCTGTTGCTGATGGTTTGGTTATCCGTGCTGATCATTATCATTTAGAAGTTCCTTCTGAATTTCGGGTGGGCTTACTTTTTGCTAGTTCCAAGGTAGGACATACCCCATCAGATATTTTCAATAGTGTTCTCTTGGGGAAAGCAATATTTTTAGATCATGGGTTCGATATAGTACCTGGTTTTCGTGCTATAACCATCTATGCTCATTTATCCAGTATCAATAAAGATATGACCCCTGGTTCTGTTATCAAGGCTGGACAAATCATGGGTCGATCTGGAAACACGGGAACAAGAGAAAGCACATTAGGCACAAAGAATGACGCCCATTTACACTGGGAAATGATATTGCAAAAAGGGAATAAAGAAATATATTTAGGTGAAGATATGACCTATGAACAGCTTTACGCTATGCTGGTTGATATTTTTGCTGCAACTACCCCTGTGGTAAATCAATGATCCGATCTATTGATCCATAATTATTTCGATCAGTAATGTCAGGTCCATATCATCGATCATATTATCCAGGTTCATGTCCCCGTTCACAGAAAAATCACCTTCAGTACTAATAATTTCGCTAATGATGGTAAGATCGTATATATCTAATGTATAATCATAATTCATATCACCTAAGGGAAAGATAAAATGATTTGGACTATACTTTTGTGCACGAGCGGTATTTCCTTCCAATCCGGATTCTATCTCAAAATAATACTCCCAAATGATTTGATCCGAGGTGTCAACCTCAAACAGGCGTTTCTCCTGCGATACAGTAATAAATGTATTACCATTGGGCATCCTGAAAGCACCGGATTGAAAATGAGAAAAGAATGATGTGTCACCGCCAAATATCCAATGATAGTCATTAGGGCCATATGCACTATCGATCGGAAGATCATAGGTGCCATTATTATTCAACGGAGTTATGATCTCTACAACGCTTGAATTCCCCAATGAATTATCTTGTCCAGTGGAGTCTAATGGATTATTGTTAAAGATCAATAGGTTACCTGAACCAGGAAGGTTTTCAGTTATCCAGTTCACTCCATGCTGATCATTCAGCATCTTGTTCGAGCCATTCCCTCTGCCATAGTTCTGGGGATTACCCCAGCGATATAAGATGTCTCCCCCCATCCCACTATTGCCTCCCGAGTGGGAAGCAGCATCAGCAGTCGTCGTACTATGATCAATAATGAATATCTCATCGAGGTGTCTAGATGAAAAGACAATTTGGTCTATTACGGGATCATAGTCTATGGCATTGGAGTGCAACCAATCACCCTCAACAGGGTTGGTGAACTGGCCCAAATTAATATTAACAAGCTCTGGATGAGCGGATATTTGACCATAGTTAGGTAGTAAGGAGTCCACATCCTGGATCAAATGGTCCCAGATATGCCATTCCCAAATAACTTCAGCACTATCTTGACCTATAGGCTCGATCTCAACGATCTTTAGTGGCCACATTTCATTAATTACATCTATTCTACCAAGGTCTTGTGCTTGTTGTGCTGTTTTCTTTTCCCAGCACAGTACTAATATATTTCCGTTAGGCAGGGGGTCAAAATCATGGTGCGGGTGATAGGTATAATCATGATAACTGAAATCCCATAGAAGGTTACCATCCCAATCCATTCTATTGAATCTCCCTCCTATTGGGCCATGCGAATTCCCAAAATGATGCGTACCAGATCTCAGTTGAACCACGATGGTCCTATCTGTCAATAAGTAGGGTGTCCCAACTATTCCGGAAGAATGATCCCAAATATTTATGAAATTATGATCATTACTGATCAAATACGTGTGTGATTGGCCGGTACCGTTCGAAAATAGCGTTATCCCATTATATACATCGCAAACGCAAAAATTACAGAGAACAAAATAGAGAATGACGGGAATCGGTCTTCGTCTATCCATTAATTAAAATAAAAAAGGGCAGAAAATATCTGCCCTTTTTTCAATCTGATCTTTTTATCTAATATGCTAATCGCATAGCAACTATTGAGTTCGTGCCAAAGTCTCCCATAGGAAGCATCGAGTAGTCAACACTGAGATTCATACCGATGAACCTGGAAAGATCCAATGACGCTCCAAAGGAAACACCATCAGAAGGATTTGTATACCAGTCACCAGTGACCTCTGTTGTTTCGTAATCGGCACTACCAACCTTATGCTCCAGTGTCTGAGCTCCTGCAGAGGACTGCATACCAACGGAAAATGATGCCAGCCCTGCTACAGTATATCCCGCAGACAATTTAAGCTCATCCGTCGCATAGTAGTTACTGGTGTAGGTCAAACCTAGATCTGCTCCAGCAATATTGTAGCTGAGTCCCATATCAAAGAGGAAGGGTAGGTCGAAGGATGCCGCATCGATCTTATAGAATTCCACCGGACGATCCCCGCCCTGAGCATTGGCCAGGATCCCGAGACCCTCACCGCCATACTTCATCGGCTGTCCAAAATTCTTAAGGACAAAACCTATATCCAAACCATCCATGCCCAAGAGTCCCTTATACTGGACCCCGAGATCGAATGAGCTTCCACTGGCTGACACACGGCCAAAACTCTCGCGAACCAGGTTGGCATTCACACCCACACTGGTATTGTCAGACAATTTTCTTGAGAGTGTTCCGCCGATAACAGAAAAGTTCGGAGTGAACACCTGTCCTGTTCCATCAGGAAAGAAAACAGTGGTCTCATCAATATCACCAACAGAGAATGTGCGCACAGAAACACCTAACTTATAATCTCCGAGACCTGTGGCGATCCCAAAAAAGTTATTCTGTATGTCAGCGATATACTGTCTATTGGAAAAGATCACATCGACCGAGTTCTCGCCCATGGATAGCCCTGCTGGATTCCAGAAGACCGCATCCATACCTGTTGCCGTGGCCACAGCGCCACCACCTGAAAGATAGCGGGCACCCGGAACGACCAACAACTGGGTAGATGACGATGTTCCCATCCTGGAATTCTGTCCGAAGACCAGAGGACTAAGAACAAGAACTATCAGAGTCGCTATAAATTGTTTTTTCATTTTATTCTCCATTATAGTTTGTCATTAATAGTACTTGAGCACTTGTGTTTCCTGTACAAGCGCAAGCTTTAAGATCTTCTCTTCTCCGCCGGATGTGACCCGAACGATATAGAGCCCACTGGCGACCGGGTAACCATACTGGTTCTCCAGGTCCCAGTTTAGGAACTGGGTTGCGTCGTTCTTTTCGAGATGACGCACATAGGTTCCACCCATTGTATAGATATCAATGGTGGCCTCCTGCGGTAGATGATTAAAAGACACATATTTATCCTTACGGCTGGTCTCCAGCTCATGGAACCCATAATAAGGGTTGGGGTAAACATTCACATTTTCCACATCATTGGAAGATGCTGTAGCATTGGCCTGTGTGCTGAACGAGAACTCGTCAACCCCTGCCTGAATAGGATTAGCATAGTTGAACGTGAGCACGTCCCCCTGGTTGAACTGTGTGTCCCACCAGACAACGTTCCAGGTCTGATAATCATAAATATTCACCGCTCCATAGTCACCAAGCTCACTGTAGGGAAGATGGATGAAGTGAGTATACATACGATTATAGTAATTGAAACTATAGACCGTGTCACCAGAAGCATAGGTCTGGCTCCTATCGTAGATATTAATATCTATCTGCTGTGGTCCAGCAGGGTCCTCCATATCCCAGACCTCGAACGGTATCTTGATCCTAAAGGGAGCACCAGTGCCGTCATTTGGATAAGCAGTAGTACCTGGGTCTGGATGGTTTGCTAAATCGTCTAACCTCGATCCAGTAATGAAAGCATATGAACCACCCTCATCTAACGCTGGATAGTATACAACCCCACTTGCCGTCACGGTTGGTTCATCCACGATCTCACCTGTGAACCGTATCTGGATATCTCTCTGAAGGATATCTGTGGATGTGATACCACTCCCCCAGGTATCCACAGCGCGGGCCGTAAGAGCCCAGCCATGCTGCGCATAGGAACCAAGGTCAAAATAGGCCTCACCAACCACGCTAATATCCAATGGGCCAGCCTCGAAGGTCCAGCCGTACCAGTCGTTCGGTGCGGCATAGCCGCCAGTTACATTCACCTGGAGACCATTGAGCGTAACCGCCGCCGCAGAATTATGGTGCAGCTTGGACATATTGCCCACACTCATTCCACCATAGATATCCTGACCGCTGACGAATGTTTGGTCGTATAAAAGCACTGTGTTGCTCGAGTTTCTCAGGTTCCAATGGGTCTCTGTCTTGAACTCATACCCAAGCTCAGAGATGGTGTCAGAACCAACAGCATTGACAGTCGGGCCGTAATCGTATAGATTATCCCACCCATCATCATACACAACATAACCAATCTCCAACGCTTCGAAATCTCCAGTGAACCACGGATTCACATTAACGGTAAATACATTGCTACCTTCGAACGCTCCAAAACCATATTCAGTCCCCACTGTTCCAAAGATCAATGAGTCACCGGTCAGTGTACCATCAAGATTTACACAGTTCTGACCAGAGCCGGTCCCATAGGAACAAACGCCCCCGGCACCGGTAATGGCCCAACTGTTCACATTGGGTCCAAAACCCTCAGGAAAGTTGAACTGGACACCATCGATCCAGGAGCCAATACACACCAGGTCAAAGGCCAGTACAAGATCGATCGTACCAACGTCCGCAGACGCAATGGCCGCTCCCGTAACGGTGGATTCGGAACAGTCAA
This sequence comes from Fidelibacterota bacterium UBA1611, assembly GCA_002321855.1. Classification (GTDB taxonomy): domain Bacteria; phylum Fidelibacterota; class Marinisomatia; order Marinisomatales; family UBA1611; genus UBA1611. Next base: position 15,601 of record DCMX01000159.1, read on the forward strand.
AGACCTTGCCAGCTGTCCTGCCTACCGAGTCCTCATACGCGGTCTGTTGCCAGATCCCAGCAAGATCACGATAATAATGCTGGTTATCAAAGTAGACAGTGTAGGTATCATCTACAAGATTACCAGAGTTAATGATATTCACATCAACACTAGCGTTCGCTGTTCCTGTATGGTCAACGGTCACTTCTGACCCGTTAGAGTTATTCACGGTGACACCGGGGTTCGCATCATGCGGGACCACGGTCAGTCTTGCCTCACCAGACTCTAACGTTTTGAAAGGACTTCCCTCATTATCTGCCAGAAAACTATACGCGGTCACAGCAAAATGATAGCCGACCCCATTGGACAACGGACGTCCACGGATCTCATCATAGTCCGTGTTATAAAAACGCTGGACTCCACTATTTGTACCTGTCTGTTTCGCGACATTCACTACCAGTCCGGTCAGGGGGTCCACTGCGGGATCCAGAATATTCTGGATCAGGTTGATCTTATCAAAAGTGGCGACCTTGACACCTTCTGTCAGCGGAGAGCCGGCACCAGGTAACTGATAGACATTGTAGCCTTCGAACACGAAGCCAGCACTTTCCAGTTCCTCTGTGGAACTAACAGCAGCTGCATCAGCGCCCCAGTCCAAGGTTATCCTGCCATCCATTTCCACGGCCGTAAGAGATGGGCGCGTGGGAGCACTGGGCAGACTGAATTTATTATCATAGGCGAACTGTGCATAGGTATCCACGAACTTGGCCACGGATACGGATGAGACAGCGTCCAGACCGATACCGGCCGCAAGAGCGAACACAACATCGGCAGTATCACCCAGGTTCATGACAAATGGGCCGCTCGCCATCACCAGGCGTCGATCACCAGGAGGCAATTGAACACCATCGACCCAGCCGCTACCGCTAACAGGGTCACCAGAAAGAGCAAAATTTGTTACTTCACCGGTGGAGAGATCCGTCCAGGGGACCTGCACAGGATACTCAGGCCGGGGGAGAAAACCTTCCATGAGGTTAAAGAACTGCAACGAACCATTATAGGAAGAAAGGTCCGGGTCGCT
>DCMX01000018.1 GCA_002321855.1 Fidelibacterota bacterium UBA1611
AAAGTTTACGATCTATTATATTTTAAGATGAAGACGAAAATATTCGAAGAGTTTCTTATATACATGCCTTGATGCACCCTGACCAGATATTCCATGATTTCTGCTGGGATAGTACATCACATCCACCGGTTTATCAGCCCGAATACATGCTTCTACGAACTTTGTAGTATTCTGAGAATGAACATTATCATCGTTGGTTCCATGCATGAGTAGGATCTTTCCTTTTAGCCGGTCAACATATGTTATCGTAGATGTTGAATCATATCCAGCCGGATTTTCCTGCGGAAGACCCATGTAGCGTTCCGTATAGGCAGTATCATAGAAACGAAAATCTGTCACAGGTGCTACAGCGACTCCGGTCGAGAACAGGTGAGCATTCTTGGTAAGCATCAAACATGTGAAGTATCCACCACCGCTCCAGCCCCAAGCACCGATCTTTTCTGGGTCCACATATCCTTGGTCAATAAGCCATTCTACCCCGGTCACATGATCATCTGAGAGATAGTTGGCCATATCGCCGTAACTAAGATTCTTAAAATCTCTCCCCCTTCCACTCATGCCACGGGAATCCATGGAAAAGATCATATATCCTTCCTTGGCTAAAAATTGTTGTAGTCCTCCGCTCCACCGGTTCCAAACGATCTGTGTTCCAGGCATTCCATAACCATAGACGATCAAAGGATATGATATCCCCGGTTCATAGTTCACTGGAAATGTTATGATCCCATTCAAAACGGTCTCACCATCAGATGTCGGGAACCTGACGATCTTTGGTATTGAAATATCTTTGCTGCTTACCTGGTCCTCATCAGTTGTACCGATCATTCTGATCAATTCACCATTTATTTTCCTATATACTATTCTTGGTGGCTGATCTACCGATGAGTATGAATCCATGAATACAGTGCCAGTGGAGTTCATACTAACACGATGTACTCCCGGCTCCGGTGTCAAGAGTGTTAGCTCGGTTCCATCAAAACGGATCGAATACAAATGATTATCCAGGACCGACCTTCTGTTTGCTGTAAAGAATATGATATCGTTCTTCTCATCAACATGGATGATATTCTTCACTTCCCAGCGCCCATTGGTCACAGGTATCGCAAAACGGCCGCTATGTCGTTCAATATAAATATGTTGGTATCCATCCCGCTCAGAGATATGTATGAAATGTCCATTTGACAGTATTTGATTTCCATCATGCAACTCGACCCAACCATCGGGATCAGACTCCTTTATACCTGGATGTGTTCGACCTGTAACAACGTCCGCATGATACATTTGCCAAGATTTTTGTCTTCGTTCGAGCTTTATTATCCATAAGCGATCTGAATTTTGCCATTCCATCCATGGATAGTACACATCCGATTCTGAATCAATATCCAAGAATTTTCTTCCTCCGCCTTGAACATTGATCACAGCGATGCGCATTTTTGGATTTGCTTCACCCGCTTTAGGATATCGTATCTCCTTTGTTATCGGATATAGGGGTAGTTCATCGATAAGAGTATATTTTTGTACTGGAGCCTGATCCTCCTCCCAATATGCGATCGATCGACTGTCCGGTGACCAGCGATATGCATCATACCCGCTTAATTCTTCTTCATATACCCAGCCAAAATGACCATTGAGGATCGTATCTGAACCATTACGTGTTAATTTCTTCTCTCGCCGACGATCAAGGTTATATGCATAGAGATTATTATCTGTGCGCACGTAGGCAACCCATTTCCCATTCGGTGATAGTTTCACATTCCTGAGTTGGTCATTATTCTCAGAGACAGGGGTCAATTGTCCCTGCTCAATATTGAGGATAAAAAATGAGCCTGAATTAGAGTGGCGCCAAATTCTTTTACTCTTGGACTGTATGAGCATGAGTTCACCATCTTTGTAAAATTTCCAGTTAACCACTGGAACATACTCTCCTTTATATCTGAATACAGTACTGTCCAGGTAGAGTACTGTATCCCCTATAGCTGGGTCAACCCTATAGAATGATCTCCGGTTCACACCTTTCCCACGAACAATTATGATCTCTTCCCCTGGTAACCACCGATAATTACCTAATGAAGGGTAATCAATATCCAATCGGTACTGAACATCCCACCAGGGTGTGACATCACCATGGAGGACCACAAGAAACCATAATAGTAATGTTGACCTAATAATTCTGATCATTCAGATCTCTTTTTTTAGTTGTTGTAGAAATTTAACCATCATTTCGAAACTTATCCTTCCAGTATTTACATTTCTTGGACTGGGATGATAAGCACCATAGAGTCGGATCCCGTTTGGAAGATCATATCCAACACCATGCTTGAATGGAAAATCCTTCATTCGCAATTCATGCGATCGTCGCACATGATGTAGACAAGCGTCGAACCCGATCTTTCCAAGACCTAGAACAATTTTCAAATTATTTAACATATCAAACTCTTTTGAAAGAAAATTCGCACAATTTCGGCGTTCTTCCATGGTTGGCTTATCTCCTGGTGGAACACACTTGACCGCAGCTGTAATATAGCTGGTCAATATCAGACCATCCTCCCGATGATCAGAATTTGGTTGGTTAGCAAGTCCAACATGATGGAGGCACCTGAAAAGAAAATCTGCAGACCTATCACCAGTGAATACTCTACCGGTTCGATTCCCACCATGGGCGGCAGGGGCGAGCCCCAATATCAATAATTTTCCATTGGCACTCCCATAACCAGGAACGGGCTTACCCCAGTAGTTCCAGTCTCTGTAAGACCTCCTTTTCCGCTGTGCGACATCTTCCCGAAATTTGACCAACCTATCACATCTTCTGCAGGATATGATCTCTTCTTCTAAATCGGAGAGTGTCCTGATTCTATCATATTCTGATGAAATATTTGTTATATTATCATTCATAATGTGAAGACAAAGATACATAAGGTCTTGCTCATTGTTTCATCCTTTGGTGCATTCTAAATTCGCTCCCGTTTTAACGTTATTCATATAGAAATATAAATATAGAGGATCGTATATGGCATTAATGACCATGATGCGCGAGCGTATGCATGTGGTTTTATGGGCACTGCTAGCAGTTTTTCTATTAAGCATGGCAATCGGTGGTCTTGTCGGTGGTGCTGATATTCTGAGCCATCTTTCCGGGCGTGTCGATCCAAGTAGGGTTATTGCAAGGATCAATGGGCTGGATATATCGCCAGACAAGTTCAGCCAGCTGGTATCGCAACAGTTGGAACAAACTCGAGCCAGCGGGCAAAGAGTGAACGATTTTCAAATTCAGCGTGCTCGTGACACAGCCTGGGATAATCTCTTACAGGATATTCTTGTTTCCCAGGAAGTGGAAAGATTGGAGATCACTGCATCTGATGAAGAAGTATTGTTTCACCTTACCAATAATCCACCTCCCTTTTTACAGGCAAATGAACAGTTTCAAACAGATGGACAATTCGATCCTGATAAATACAAGACCGCTATCTCAAATCCCCAGGGTGACGAGTGGGTAAGAATAGAAGACTTTATGCGAACCAATTTCATTCCAAATTATAAACTTCAACAATACTTGAACCAATCAGTTGTCATTACAAATAGAGAATTACGAACAGAGTTCATAAAAAAGAATATTAATTATACGGTTGATGCCATTCACATCACAGGTGCATCCGTTCCAAAGGAAAGATCTGAACCTACGCTTCAAGAATTACAAGAAGAATACAACTCAACGTTAGAAGATTTTCAGCATGATGAACTAAGGAACATTAGTTACGTCTTATGGAAAAAAGACCCATCCTCTGCAGATACTGCACAGACCATTAAACTTTCTGAAGAAATTGCAGACCAAGCACGCTCGGGTGAGGATTTTGCTTCTCTTGCAATAATGCATTCACAGGATCCTGGTAGCCAGCCTAACGGAGGGGATCTGGGATGGTTCGGTAAGGGTCAAATGGTCAAGCCTTTTGAAGAGGCTGCTTTCAGCGCAAACAAAGGAAGCATTGTAGGACCAATAGAATCCCGTTTCGGACGACATATCATTTATGTCCGAGATAAAAGATCCGAGAATGGTGAAGATCAAATACTCGCATCCCATGTCTTGTTGAAGGTAGGAATAAGTCCTACGTCCCTCTCTGAATTAAAGAGAACAGCAATACTTTTCAGCTATGACGCACAAGATTCCGGCTTCACTACTGCTACAGTGTCCCATGGAATTGAGCACAGATCACAATTAAAACTAAAAGATTCGGATCTTAGAATTCAAGGTATAGGCTCATTACGGAGCGCGGTTCAGTTCGTTTTCAATAATCCTGTTGGAACGGTTTCTGATCTGTTCGAGAATGATCAGTATTTTACTGTGTTCCAAATAGATAGTGTCATATCACCTGGTACAACACCATTTATAGATGTAGAAGATCAACTTTCAAGAAAGGTAAAACAGACCAAGGAAAAGAAATTTGCACGTGATAAAGCTGATGCACTACTCATTGAGGTCACTGCTGATGGAAGATCCCTTGAGTCTATTTTAGATAGTAATGAAGATCTGGATGGAGTTCGTAATGAATCAAAGAATCTTTCAGAGGGTTTTACCTCTATAGGCCGAAGCAATTTTGTTGTTGGTTCTTTGTTGAGAGCCAAAATAGGTGATCTGATCGGACCAGTGGATACAAACCGTGGGTGGGCATTGATCAAAGTATTAGATATTGCACCATTCGACTCAATGGAATATGCGGTTCAAGAAGACCTGCTAAGGACCAATCTGTTCAACAGAGAACAGAATCAGGTCTTTCAATCCTGGCTGGGTGACCTCAAATCAGAAGCAGAGATCATAGATAATCGTAAGTATTATTATTAAGTCCCAGGTCTGGTCGGTTCCCCAATAAACCACAGGACTTTCCAGTAGTTTCATAGTAAAATTCATCTTGGATAAGAAGTGGCTCTTTCCACGATAGCTCACTAAGGTCTCAGTGAAAACCACTAAAATAATCAAATAGAGCAAGATTAAAATGAAACGTATTCGTATCGTGGAAGTTGGACCCCGGGATGGTCTTCAAAGTATAAATAGTATTATACCTACGAAACAAAAGGTTGAATATATAGATCGATTGACATTAGCAGGATTGTCGGAGATCGAGGTGACAAGCTTTGTTTCTCCAAAATGGGTTCCTCAATTAGCTGATTCATTCGATGTTTCTAATAATATCACAAAAGATCCGGCAATTACATATACCGCACTGGTACCTAACGAAAAAGGATTGGATAGGGCCATAGATGCTGACTACTCTTCTATCTCCATCCTTGCAACAACTAGCGAGACCTTCTCTAAAAAGAATACCAACTCTTCTATCTTAGATGGATTCAACATGTTAGAGCAGGTTAAGCATAAATGGTTACAGAATTCACTGCGTGTACGCGGATATATATCTACAGTCTGGCATTGTCCATATGAAGGCGATATGAGATCAGAAAAACTCTTGCCAGTAATTGACAAATTATTGGACATTGGTATTAGTGAGATCTCTCTTGGTGATACGACCGGAAGAGCAACACCAGAAAATGTCGAACGAATTCTTGAAATAATTATTCGAAGATTCGGGCCGTCGTATTTCGCTTTACATTTTCATGACACTTTCGGGAATGCAGAAAAAAATGTCCATGTTGGTCTTAAAATGGGTATAACCTCATATGACAGTTCTGCGGGAGGTATTGGCGGGTGCCCCTACGCACCGGGTTCTTCTGGAAATATCTCCACTGAAAAAATAATGTCGATCTGTGAATCTATAGGAATAGAAACTGGTGTTGACAAGAACATGATAATGGAAGCTGGCGATTTTATAAATAATGTTGTAGGCCAGGAAAGATTAGAGCATGC
>DCMX01000033.1:0-1832 GCA_002321855.1 Fidelibacterota bacterium UBA1611
AATCCTATACGAGACAGACGTAACTCTGGCAGGGTCTTCTGTCACATTATATGATAGCACTGGTGCAGACTATGTCGGATCCAGTGAATGTGTAGGTGGAGATATTGTGATAGAAGATCTGAAACTTTGGTTGGATGCCAATGATGTAGATGGTGATGGCACATCGGAGGGCATGGATGAGGCGACATTAAACGGGAGCGATGTAGCAATCTGGACTGATAAGTCTGGGAATGGCGCAGATGTGATTGAAGTTGCTGGAAAGGGGATACCAACCTTGGTGCAAAATCAATTCAATGGGCAATCAACATTACAGTTCAATAAATCTGAAGAGGATGTATTGACTCATGATCTGGGAGCGAGTAATTGGACCGCCACAGAATATTCCCTTTTTATTGTATTTCAGCAAATTGGTACACCTACTACTTACGATTCATTTTTTTCCAATGGTGATGCTGCTAATAATAACTACTTCCAGGTAACCCAGATGGATGGATCATTCAAATTTTTCAATAATGATGTGACAATAGATTTTGAACCATGGGATAATAATCTGAAATTGTATGGAGTTATTGCAAATTCAGAAGGGACATCTACTATTGTTGGTGGAAATATTGCCAATTTTAATGAGAGTACAAGTGGTAGAAGTTTTGATAAGTATAATATAAATCGAAATAGGTCCGATAATAGATATAATAATTCATACATTACTGAAGTTCTCCTCTATGACCGGGATTTAAATGGTTTAGAACTGAATAAGACCTATAAATATTTGGGAAATAAATACGGACAATCCTTTAAAAATGATACAACAATTGTATATACAAAAAAGGAAATGACGGCTGCCGATCCTGAAGGGGAGGTTGCTATCAACTTTGTATATAATGATTGCACGGGGAATGATGGAACAACCATCTCCGAAACTACCGATGATAGTTATGTAATTTTTGATATGACACCACCGTCAGACTTCACGGTCGGGATTGTCACTGCCACGGGCGGTAATGTGGTAGCAAATGTCTGGAACTCAACAAATACAGGGCTCAATGTCAATGTACCCATATCCGCCATTGACACCACTCTTAAAAATGGAACTGTGCAACTTTGGGCCAAGATAGGCAGTAATGCTTTCACAGCCATTGGCAGCCCTTCTAATATCACCGATTCAGATCTTGGATCAGATAAATTAATGTCTTTGGATTCTGCAGAAGTGGAAGCCCTGCCAGGGTTCGCGGAAGAGGACAGTATCTACATAAAAGCAGTTATGAACGATAGGCCAGGAAATGAGACTGTAGGAACTGAAAGCTCTTCGAGATTACTCATAGATGAAACACCACCCTCATTAATAAGTGCATCCTATGAATCCAGTTTTTCAGACTCGACACTGGCTACCGTAGGCCATGAGATTATACTTACATTCGAAACAGATGTGGAAATTCAAACCCCCACGGTAACCATTTCCACAAATACTGCAACAGTAACTGATCTGGGCAGTAATCAATGGCAGGCAACCTACACCATGCAGGATGGCGATGAAGAAGGCATTATTCCATTCCAGATAGACACCTTAACTGATAATAGAGGAAATCCTACGGAAGGAACCAGCTCCACTACCGATGGGACAATTGTCACTTTTGATAACACAAAACCTACTTTGAGTTCTGTAAAGATTGTTTCAAATAATGCTGATTCATCNNTGAAACACCACCCTCATTAATAAGCGCATCCTATGAATCAAATTTTTCTGATTCTTCTCTGGCTACGGTGGGGCATGTAGTCACTTTGACTTTTGAAACAGATGTAGAAATTCAAACTCCATCAGCAACAATTTCGAC
>DCMX01000033.1:2084-2886 GCA_002321855.1 Fidelibacterota bacterium UBA1611
AATTTTGAGGCAAATGAGCTTCTCAGGTCAGATTCAGTAAATATTAATATTTTAAACAAAGCTGCAACGCCTTATAGTATTGCAACTGGGGGGTGGAAACTTTTCTTTCGGCAGACAGTACCCACTTATTTGACAAAAGAACAATGGAGATTATGGAACGTTGAATCACCTGATTCAGATAATTACAGCATTCTAAATACGATTGACGATAACATGCGTGGATTGGATGGTAAATTCGAATTCAAGATTATATGGCCATTACGTTCTGGAGATAATTACAATATCTGGAAACAAGTGTCTAATCCGATTACAGCAACATCAGGCGGAGTTGATGGATACGAAGCGGTAGATGTTAGATTCACTTCACAATATTGGGGAGGATTAGAGTACCATACAGCGAACAATACCCTGCTTGATGGTTCTGTAAATCATGGTAATTGGTACTATGCTATTGGGAGTACACATTCTTGGGGTGGTGGTATACCTGGAGCTAACGATGCAGAACAATTAACTGAGCTTTATGTTAAGATGACGAAATATAGTTATTTTATTATTACTGAAGCTAACGACCCTGAAGGAACTATCGCCTTTGAGATTGTAGTCACCGATTCGGTTGGCTTGGTCAGTGATCCCATCACAAGTACAACGGATAATAGTGCAGTTATCTTTGATAGAACCGCACCAACCCTTCCCACCGTTCATATTGAATCCGATAATGGGAACAATACTTTAATTGCAATTACAGAAGATCAGATTCTGTTATCATTCATTCCAGATGAACCCTTGATAATGGATTCCATTA
>DCMX01000033.1:3276-3792 GCA_002321855.1 Fidelibacterota bacterium UBA1611
ACCATGACAGGAACCGAACCGGAAGGAATTTTGACCTATACAATTGATTTCAAAGATCGGGCAGGAAACCCAGGTATACAGGTAACAGAAACCACGGATGGGAGTTATGTAAACCATGATGTATTTCCGCCTGAGATGGAGGCTGTTTTCATTAGATCAAGTAATACAGATTCAACATGGGCCAAGGTAGATGATATTGTTTCTGTTATTTTCACTGGTTCCGAAGTTCTGGATAATATCAATGTGACCATTGCCGGTATTTCAGCCACGTGCTGCGATACTCTGGATTTGATGAAATACCGTGGCAGTTATGTCATGGATGAATCTAACGAAGAAGGAGAAGTCACCTTTTTAATTTCCTATACAGATTTGGGAGGGGCTGAAGGCCCCAATGCGGACACAACTACAAATAATACAACAGTAAGGTTTGATAAAACGTCTCCGGAATTTTCTTTTACCAGAATGGCAACTAATAATATATACGGTGATTCATTAGCAGGGTTGGGTACAGTTGAC
>DCMX01000033.1:4189-4453 GCA_002321855.1 Fidelibacterota bacterium UBA1611
CAAAAAACCCCTGAGCAGGAAGAATTAAATTTTATTACAACTCACACTTTTTCCGAATCGGATGAGGATGGCTGGGTTTCCTTCGCCCTTTCAATGACAGATTCTGCTGGAAATGAATCCGGTTCTCTCGCAGAAACCCAGGATGGTTCTGTAGTCCGGTTTGATGGGTCACCACCTACAATACCATCTATAATCTTTTTCAGCAACAATACTAATGATACAACAGTTTGTATTCCTGGCGACTCATTGTATTTAAACTATACC
>DCMX01000237.1:0-1805 GCA_002321855.1 Fidelibacterota bacterium UBA1611
ATTTTTTATCATTTTCATTTGATTCTTCAATTACTTCTGGACGATTATCTAATTTAATTGTGATATGCCGCATAATTAAGTTTTCCAATTTCATCCAAGTATCAAAATCATCCATCTTAATACGATCTCCATCCTCGAATTGCAAAAGTACATAAGTGCCATACTTCTGATTTTTTATTGGGTAAGAAAGTCGCTTTTTACCCCAGATGTAGTGATTAATGATTTTGGACTTTGTTTCTTCCAATTTTCGAGTGACCTCAGCCATTGTATTATTAATCTTATCTTTCTCAAAATTTGGATTAATGATATAAAGTATTTCGTAATACCGCATAGTTACTCCTTAATTCTTATGCAATCAGTGGTGCAATGACCAATGAAACAACTGACATTAGTTTAATTAAAATATTTAAGGAAGGTCCTGATGTATCCTTGAAAGGGTCACCCACCGTATCACCTACCACAGCAGCTTTATGAGCATCAGATCCTTTCATCAACTTGTTACCAGAGATCTCAACACCTTCTTCAATCATTTTTTTAGCGTTGTCCCAGGCACCCCCGGCATTGGATTGAAAAATCGCCATCAGCACGCCTGTTACCATCACACCAGCCAACAGGCCACCAAGTATTTCAGGACCTTGGTCACTGCCAAATATTTTTGGTGAAAAACCGACTATTACTGGAGTTGTTATAGCTAAAACCCCTGGCAGAATCATCTCTTTAATTGCAGATTTTGTCGAAATTTCAACGCAACGACCGTGCTCTGCTTTATTCAAAGCATCTTCATATATGCTGCGATCATTCTCATCCCAATCTTTTTCATCTTTCAGGCTCATGAGTGCCAATGCTTTTTTCAATTCTGGAATATCTCGAAATTGGCGACGAACTTCTTCAATCATGGCCGTCGCTGCACGCCCAACTGCACCCATGGCCATAGATGAAAACAAGAAAGGAAGCATACCGCCAACAAATAATCCTGCCATTACCATTGGATTTGATATGTCAATACTGGTGATCTCGCTTTGAACCATAAATGCCGCGAATAAAGCCAAGGCAGTTAGTGCGGCCGATCCGATGGCAAATCCCTTGCCGATTGCAGCCGTAGTATTTCCTACAGCATCCAATTTATCTGTTCGTCCACGGACTTCTTTCGGGAGCCCTGCCATTTCTGCAATTCCGCCAGCATTATCAGAAATGGGGCCGTAGGCATCTACCGCTAACTGAATCCCGGTATTTGCAAGCATCCCCAAAGCTGCCATTGCAATCCCGTAAAGACCTGCAAAAAAATGTGCACCCACGATAGCTGACGCTAAAATTAAAATTGGAATTGCTGTCGATTGCATCCCAACACCTAGACCCGCAATAATATTTGTTGCAGGTCCAGTCAAGGATTGTTTTGTAATGGAAAGAACTGGTGATGTCCCGGTCCCCGTATAATGTTCAGTAATCAAACCAATTCCTAATCCGGCAAGAAGACCAATAACTGTTGCCCAGAAAACACCCATAGAAGTGAATTCTGTCCCGCTTTGTATAAAAGATTCTGGTAGAAAAAATTTAATTAAAAAATAAATTGCAACCACCATGATTGCAGAACTTCCAAATTCACCTTGATTTAAAGCTTTTTGTGGGTCGCCGCCTTCTTTCACAGAAACCATAAACGTCCCCAAAATAGATACAAGAATTCCTGATGCAGCAATGAAAAGGGGTAAAATCACAAAATTTAAATCAAACTTTCCGGCGACCAATATGCTTGCGCCTAATACCATTGATCCAACGATAGACCCAACATAAGATTCAAAAAGGTCAGC
>DCMX01000237.1:2142-5392 GCA_002321855.1 Fidelibacterota bacterium UBA1611
CCCATTCCGGCAACATCACCTACGTTATCGCCTACATTATCAGCAATGGTTGCGGGATTTAATGGATGGTCTTCCGGAATACCTGCTTCAACCTTTCCCACAAGATCGGCACCCACATCAGCAGCTTTAGTATAAATGCCACCACCGACACGCGCAAATAAAGCAATAGATGATGCCCCCAAAGAAAAACCGGACATAACATTTAGAATTATATTGTAGTCACCCGAAAAATGAGATTGATAAAACATAAATAACCCACCTAAACCAATAACACCCAAACCAACAACACTGAGCCCCATTACGGAACCACCAGTAAAAGCAACATTCAATGCAGATGCCAGGCTATTTCTTGCTGCGTTTGTTGTTCGGGTGTTGGCTTTAGTTGCAACTTTCATTCCTAAATATCCGGCTAAACCAGAGGCGATTGCCCCAACAATGAATGACATTGAAATCAAAACGCTTGAATCGCTTCGTCCTGAATTAGCGAATCCAAGTACTACTGCAACTGATATAACAAATATAGCGAGCACACGATATTCAGCATTAAGAAAAGCCATGGCGCCTTCGGCAATACTTGCACCAATTTGTTTCATTCTTTCGGTCCCCTCATCCTGCTTATTAATCCATGTTGTTTTCCAAAATGAAAACAACATGGCTAATCCGCCTGCGGCTACTACCAAAAGTAAATTTGAACTCATGGATACAATTACTCCCTGTTTATGAATTAAAATGACTCATGGTATTATTTAATCCATGGATCAAAATATTCTCGATGGCATTTGCCCCGGCTTTCACCATTTCAGCGGCGGTATCTTGATCATCACTCCGAAATGGTTTTAAAACATAATTCTCTGCCGGGCGCATATTTTCATTGGTTCCGATACCTATGCGAATACGGGGAAACTTATCGGATCGCAACTGATAAATAATACTTTCCATACCACGATGAGATCCATCTCCACCTTTGGGCCGGATACGAATACTCCCCAAAGGTAAATCCACATCATCCACAGCTACAATAAAATCCTGCGGAAGGAGATCCCATGTTTGGGCAACATCCCGTACAGCATTCCCGCTACGATTCATCCCTGTTGTTGGTTTTACCAATAAAAACTCCATACGAATTTGATGGGCAAATACATAATTACCTTTGCCTGGCACAAAAGACAGCTTTTGCCTGCGTGCTACTTCATCCACAACCCTGAATCCTGCATTATGTTTTGTATCTGCATATTGATTACCAATATTGCCCAGGCCTATAAAGGCAATCATGATTCCTGATTTTGATTATCTTCTGCTCCATTTTCTTCCTTACTCTCTTCACTGCCACCTTCAGCCTCACCTTCAGTCTCTTCCTCATCTTCAAGTTCTTCCTCAACCATTGGTTCTTCTTCAGCCACAGGTGGATGAATAGAAACCACATTTAATTCTTGTTCCGAGTTGATTGTGATTTCCTCATTCTTAATCTTTACATCAGCCACACTATAAGAACTATTCATCTCTAAATGTGTTACATCTAATTCAATTTGTTCCGGGACATCTGTCGGAAGACATTCGATTTCAATCCGGGTAAGTGATTGAGAAAGGACTCCCCCCTCTTTTACTCCTAAAGCATCACCAACCAGTATTAATGGCACAGAAATATTAATTTTCTCTGAACGGCGAACGCGCATAAAGTCTATATGTATCAAAGCATCAGTGACCGGGTGATATTGTATTTCCTTAACCATTACATATTGAGTGGTACCTGTAACATCTATTTCATAAATCCTCTGTCCTGAATGGATAGCATGGTACATAATCAATTTATCCACCGCAATTTGTATTGGTTCTTCTCCTTTATAATATAGGACACCGGGAATGATTCCTTTGTCTCGTAATTTCCTGGCGGTTTTTTTTCCCGTTATCGGTCGATTTTCTACCTTAAGTTTATAATAAGATGAAGTCATTATTGTTTCCTCATTAAAATTCAAAAAGGGCACTCACCGATTCACCATTATGAATACGGCTAATTGCATCACCAAACACATTGGATACGGTAATGATTTCCATATTATCCAGATGTTTTTCCTCTGGGATATGGATGGTATCTGTTACAATGATTTTTTGAATAGGTGAATCCCTTAATCTTTGAATCGCTGGCTCAGATAACAGACCATGGGTAGCTACAGCTGTGACCGATTTTGCACCTTGTTCAGTGACAGCATTAGCAGCATTAACAGTTGTACCCGCGGTATCAATCATATCATCAATAATCAATACATTTTTGTCATTTAATTCACCAATTAAATGACTGACTTCTGCTTTGTTAGGTGCATACCGTCTTTTGTCAATCAAGGCAAAATGCATTTTTAATCTTTTTGCATAAGCTTGACTCATTCCGGCAGAGCCAATATCCGGTGCTAAAACGACTGTGTCTTCTGAATCAAAACTTTGCTTTATTATAGCATCTAAAAGAACCATGCGACTGTATAAATGATCAAATGGGATTTTTGCAAACCCCTGTATTTGTGTACTGTGCAAATCCATGCTAAGGATTCTATCTGTCCCCATAGCTGTAAAAATATCGACCATTACTCGTGAAGAAATAGGGACTCTAGGCTGATCCTTACGATCTTGTCTTCCATATCCAAAATATGGGATTACTGCTGTGACTCTTGCAGCAGAGGCTCGCACAGCCGCATCTATTAATAAAGCCAGTTCTATAATATTTTCTGCTGGACCATTTGTAGATTGTATTAAAAATACATCCTGGCCTCGAATATTTTCTTCGAACTTGACCCAAATTTCATCATCCGCAAAATTGCGAATAGAAATATTCCCCAATTCACAGTTCATTGAATCAGTTATTTTTTTTGCTAATTCTGGATTACTTCTTCCAGAAAAAATCTTTAAATCATTCATATTCCTCTATTCATTGGAATTACGCTGGGGCGCAGGGACTCGAACCCCGACTGCCGGGACCAAAGCCCGGTGTCCTACCGTTAGACGACACCCCATTTTATCGATTGGTATTACAGCAAAGAATTAGTAGGATAAGAAATAATGGTCTCAAAATCTGTAGCAAGGATTGACTCGGCTATCTTAGCTTTAGCTTTATCGTCAAATATCCCAAACACAGTCGAGCCGCTTCCCGACAGACTGGCATAACAAGCACCATAGGCCAATACAGTTTCTTTTATCTTCCCAATCTCTGGATATGCTGGAATCACAATTGATTCAAAATCATTCTCAAAAAACTCAAGAGGAA
>DCMX01000237.1:5778-8386 GCA_002321855.1 Fidelibacterota bacterium UBA1611
CTTTTTGCTTTCAGAATAGGCCCAAGCTGTATCTAATTGGATTGGCGGAATAACCAGTAAATAATAACCCCGTATTGGCTTACTCAACTCATTGAGTATTTCACCAATACCATCGCCAACCTGGGTCCCCCCTTTAATGAAAAATGGTACATCGGCTCCAAGATCAACTGCAATAGATTGTATTTTGTCATCGGTTAATTCTAATTCATAAAGTTCAGAAACACCTTTTAATACTGCAGCTGCATTAGACGAACCACCTCCAAGTCCACTTCCTGGTGGGATTCTTTTTTTCAGGTTTATGGAAACACCACCAATTTCAAATTGATTTGCTATTTCTTGCCACGCTTTGATACATAAATTGGATTTATCATTCCTTAACCAATCAACATTACATGAAAATTCACATATTTTATCTGATTTTTCAATTTTGATGGTATCATGAAATTCAAGTTCCTGGAATACTGTGTGAATGGTATTATATCCATCGAATCTCTGTCCATGAATTTGTAGGCCGATGTTAACTTTGCAATAGGATTTATATGTGATTTTTTTCAATCTATAGATTGCAGTGTGCAAATAGCCTGAACTGCCCAACCTTCACCTCGGCCAATATATCCAAGATGATCTGTTGTAGTGGCTTTGATAGATAATTGGGATTCATCTAACTGCATATGAGTAGCAAGATTACATCGCATTTGATAAATGAAATTTGATAGTTTTGGTTTCTGTAATAGAATTGTTGCATCTATATTGGAAATTTCAAAATTCGCACTACGAATTTGATTTGTCACGCTTATTAGAAACTGACTACTGTTCACATTTTCCCATTTATTATCATCGCTAGGGAAAAATTGCCCAATATCTCCTAAGGCAGCGGCTCCTAATAATGCATCAACTATAGCATGGATAAGACCATCACCATCGGAATGCCCGACTGAGCCAGATAATGCAGGAATCTCAATCCCGCCGATTACAAGTTTTTCACCTGCAGC
The DNA here is from genome assembly GCA_002321855.1 of Fidelibacterota bacterium UBA1611. Classification (GTDB taxonomy): domain Bacteria; phylum Fidelibacterota; class Marinisomatia; order Marinisomatales; family UBA1611; genus UBA1611. Next base: position 6,771 of record DCMX01000237.1, read on the forward strand.
AAGCTGGTGCACATCGTAGCCTATTCCTGTTCTGACCATTTAATTAAATTTTCTGCCCGTTCCCAATCCTCTTTGGTAGTAATCTTAAAATTATTCGCATGCCCCTCGACCAGTCCAATTGAAAACCCCATGTGTTCCATGAGTGTGGACTCATCTGTCGCAACTAAATTTCGTCGTTTAGCCATATTTAAGGCCTGGATTAATTTGCTCTTTTGAAAAGTTTGAGGTGTTTGTGCAAACCAAACTTTTTTACGGTCAATGGTTTCTTTTACCTTCTCACCTTCAGATAACTTTACCGTATCCAAAGAAGGGAGTGCAACTATGGCTCCATCATATTTTTCACAAGCAGAAACAGACGTGATAATTAGGTCTTCTGTCACAAATGGCCGAGCAGCATCATGAATACAAACTAATGTGCTTTCTGAATCAGCAGCTAAAACACCATTTTGAACTGAATCCTGCCTGTTTAAACCACCAGCAATACTTTTAATAGGCTTCCCGGCTGAGATGGAAAGTATATCGTGATATATAGGTTTCACATACTTCTCCTGAACAACAACTACAACCTCATCTATTATAGAACACCTAATAAATAAGTTAATTGAGTGAAAAATTAACGGTTGTCCAGCAAGATCCTTAAATTGTTTTACTTCACCAAATCGGCTCCCAGAACCTGCAGAGGGAATAATTGCAGAAATTTTCGTCATGATAACCCCATTCCCAACAATTGAGGGCCAATTTAGATTAAACTATTATCATGGCATCGCCATAGCTTAAGAATTGATAATCATTTTTCTTAGCTTCACGATAAGCTTTCATTAAAAAGTCACGGTTTGCGAAAGCACTTACCATCATCATCAGGGTTGATTTGGGCATGTGAAAATTCGTGACCATAGAATCTACCATTTTGTATTCATATGGTGGATAGATAAACTTATCTGTCCAACCACGTTTTGGAGAGATCATAAACCCGGACACAACTACCGTTTCTAATGCTCGAACTGTGGATGTCCCTACAGCAACAATCTTCCGGTGTTTTTTCTTCGCTGCATTAATAGCTAAGGCCGTTTTTGGTGATACTTCGAAATATTCCGAATCCATTTGATGCCTATTAAGATCCTCAACTTGTACTGGGCGGAATGTTCCCAAACCAATATGGAGGGTTACATATTCTATTTTAACGCCTTTGTCAATCAACTTTTTCAATAATCCATTTGTAAAATGGAGACCGGCAGTCGGAGCTGCCACCGCCCCACGCTCCTTAGCATAGACGGTTTGGTAACGTTTTTTATCCCTTGTCTCTGGTTCACGGTCGATATAGGGTGGTAAAGGGGATGTTCCAATACGCTCGATCACATCATGGAGATCAATATCATGCTCAGATTCAAAACGAACTACCCTTCCCCCGGAAACAGTGTTATCTATAACATCACACATAAGTTTAGAGGTAAACACAAGTTTATTACCAATACGGACTTTACGAGCTGGGCGAACCATAACCTCCCAAAGACCATTACCTAGTTCCCTAAGAAGAAAGACCTCAACTTTTGCATCGGTACGGTCTTTACTAGCAAATAACCGAGCCGGAAAAACCTTAGTATTATTCAGAATTAATA
>DCMX01000237.1:8780-16778 GCA_002321855.1 Fidelibacterota bacterium UBA1611
AGTGTCTCTATGTAAAACCATGAGTTTGGAATAATCACGTCTCTGTGCAGGATATTGTGCAATATATTTTTTTGGTAGTGGGTAGTCGAAATCACCCAATTTATATTTTATTTTTTTTTCAATCATTTAAAAAGTCCTTGTTGATTTGCTTTTACTTTTTTCCCAAGTAATTCAAACGCGGTTTGTTGTGCTATACGACCTCGAGATGTTCTTTGCATAAAGCCTTCTTTAATAAGAAAAGGTTCATATACATCTTCAATCGTTGTTGCATCTTCCCCAATAGCAACTGCCAGTGATTTTACCCCTACGGGTCCCCCTGAAAATTTTTCTATCAATGTACTCAAAATACGGCGATCCATATCATCAAGCCCGATTTTATCAATTCCTAATTGGTCGAGTGCAACTTTGGCAATATTACCATCAATATATCCATCAGCTTTAACCTGTGCATAATCCCTTGTCCGTCTTAAGATACGGTTTGCAACTCGTGGTGTCCCACGACTACGGCGAGCTAATTCCATAGCCCCTTCATCATTAATACCTACATCAAGAATATCTGCTGAACGACGAATGATATAAAACAAATCTTCCGGTTCATAATAATCAATTCGCAATATTACCCCAAATCGGTCACGCAAAGGTGACGTAAGATTCCCTAAGCGTGTTGTGGCTCCAACAAGAGTAAATGGTTCAATATTTAGTTGCACACTCCTAGCGTGGGGTCCTTTGTCAATCATAATATCAATAGTAAAATCCTCCATAGCAGAATAAAGATATTCTTCTACCACGCTATTTAACCTATGGATCTCATCAATAAAGAAAACGTCTCGATGTCCCATATTTGTTATCATTCCCGCTAAATCACCAGCGCGTTCCAATATTGGACCAGAAGCCTGTTTTATATTTACATTTAATTCTCGAGAAACAATATTCGCCATGGTGGTTTTCCCCAGTCCAGGGGGGCCAAAAATAAGAACATGGTCCAAAGCATCACCACGACCATTTGCAGCTTCAATATATAATTTTAGATTATCTACCAATTCTTTTTGTCCAATAAATTCATCCAGTTTAAATGGGCGTAGTGATTTTTCAACCGCTAAATCATCTTCTAACGGAGTTGGGTCATTAATATAAATTTCTGTCATTTTGGGAATCGAATATAAATTGGGTGAAATTCGAGCCTAAAGATACAATCTCAAATAGGGGGCACCAAGTGTACTTAATTGAGTTTTATTAATATACAGGTAGGGACTCACGGAGTATTTTCAAACGCTTGGGACGATCTTTTGCAAACCTAATAATACTGTAGTGGAGACTTTTTTGATCTAAATGGGCTTCAGCGATTATCTCTTCAACACTACCGCCAGTTCGCCAACGGTTATCCCAATCCGGTGAAATTGAATATTTACCCACAAGTTTATTAGCAATCCATTTTTCCATAAGCATTAGCGCACCATTAGTGATAACCATGGCATCCTGCCATTCTTGTGTAGAAATTATGGCATTTCGATATGATTCTGATTGACGTTGAAAGACACCCCAGCTAATAGCTGCTACTACTTTAACATTGGGGCCTTCTTTCTTGAGCCTAGGTAAAATCTGGACCAATGAATTTGTAGCACTTGTTCCTCGTACAATAACAGTACCTTCCTTTTGTTTGCCTGAATCATAATTTTTAATAAGATATGCGCCTTTTGATGCATCATAGTGAGATGCCATTCCTAAGATATCTCTATCAGGTATTTTTATCGGTGGTCGAGTAAGATGAAGCGCGATAATGGGGACTTTTGTTTGTAAAGCTGAGGCAAGAGCTGGAGCTACTTCATTGTGTTCCCAAGGATGAAGGTTAATAATGTGACCGTCAGGAAAAAGCTGGGTAACACCGGGAGCGAAAATACCAAAATGAGTACGGCTATCTTCGGCCGTTTCTGGACCAGAATGACCTACGACCCAAAGTAAACGACCAATTTTAATCTGAGAATCTTGAGCAATTTGACTAAAAAGACGTATAATTCCGTATTTTAGATAGCTGAATGAACCGTAAGTGCTAAATGCGCCTATAAATCCATTATATTCCTTATATGTATCTATATTGAAATTCACAGTGGCTAATCCTGACATCATACCAGCATTAGTAAACTCTGTAATCCCCTGAGGCATAAGAGGGCTATGTGGATTAGATTTCCGGTCAAACATCCCAAGATCTTCCGCGTTACCGTATCCTTTTGCAAAACCAGAAATATTTGTAGAATCAGCCAAGTCAGCGCTCATGGCAATAAATAGGGGACGACCATAGTTCTCTTGACTGTATGTATTCAACCAAGATGCAATCTTAGAAAAACCTATGCGATTAGGTGCTTTTTCACCTGGTGATAAAAATAAATCTTTAGGATATTGATGAAAATCAAAGATTGTTTTATCCTTAAGTGGATTAGATATTGAAATATTACAGGAGGCAATATTTTTTGGAACAGATTCACCAATTTCTACTAACGTATCTGCTAAATAGTCAACTAAATCTTGATTACTTTCCAAAACAGAAAATACTGTCCTAAAATAAGATCGAGCTTGATTAAGCTGACCTTCCAATGAGTTAGCCTCTGGGGCACCAAAATCATGAAATTCCACACTATATTTTTTATTAAAATCGAGTTTTGTTTTCCAAAATAATTGGGAATTCCTCTTATGTGGAACACCGTGCGATTTTTCATCATATATATGGTACCCTCGACCTTTACGACTCTTAGCACAAATCATCTTAGGTATATATTCATGAATGTTGGTAACTAACAGATTGTAATAGGCCTGTGTAAATTTTTCCCAATTCTCATTATCATCACAGCTCTCTACATGCCACCCCTTCTGTATAAAAAGGGTGTTGGGTGAACCATTAACAATAGAACTATATGGTCGATTATCAATTCCATAATCGTTCCAATCAACGTAATACACTAAATTGTCTAATCCCAATCCCCAAGCAGAATTGAGCGTTTCGTGGGTTGCTCCTGTAGTAAGACCACCCTCACCCTCAAAAGCAAACACCTTAACTTCAGGTACTCCTGCTAATTTTAACGCCAAGGCCTCACCTGCAGCAGGCGGAGAACCATGTCCGCTAGGCCCTGTATTAAATTTAAAAAATAGAGTTTTACCTTCCATTTCTGCATGGCCAGGTAAACCTTTATTACGTCGTAAGGTTAGAAGATCTTCAAAGGTCAATTGGTATTCTTCACCTCGAAGATTCAAATATTTTTTTTCTCCAGTTTGACGATATTTTATTCTTAGCGCTTCATTTAAAACGGCTAATGTACCATATACCATAGGGTTATCATGACCTGCAACCAATATAAATCTATCTGCGAACCGCTTACCTGCCTCTCGAATGTCCCATCGCATGGCTCCAGATAAAAGGGTAATAATCATTCCATGAACTTTGGAGCGAGACCCCCCTGGATGCCCACTCTGACTTAGATTTAGCATGATATCAATACATTGATCAATTAGATCTTTCGTGGTCTCCCAATATGTAAAATATCGACCTAATTCTTCTGGGGATCTCATGCTGCTTTCTCTTTATTTCGTAGTATTTGAGATAAAAATAAACCAGTATACGATTCTTTTATTATTGCAATATCCTCAGGAGTACCAGTAGCCACTACAGTTCCACCTTCATTACCCCCCTCCGGCCCTAAATCAATAATCCAATCAGAGGTTTTAATAACATCTAGATTATGCTCTATTACTATAACTGTGTTTCCCTTTTCTACCAATTTTTGTAATACATTTAATAACATACGGATATCTTCAAAATGTAAACCAGTAGTGGGCTCATCTAAGATATACATTGTTTTAGCTACACTGACCTTAGAAAGTTCCGTGGATAGTTTAACCCGCTGAGCTTCTCCGCCTGATAACGTTGTAGCTTGTTGACCTAAATGAATATAGCCTAATCCCACATCAGAGAGCGTTTGTAGTTTTTTCTTTATTAAAGGGATATTTTTAAAAAATTCCAAAGCATTTGTAACTGGTAAATCCAAAACATCTGCAATGGACTTTCCACGATATTTTATTTCCAGGGTTTCCCGGTTATATCGTTTACCTTCGCACACTTCACATGTTACATACACATCGGGTAAAAAATTCATTTCAATCTTAATAATCCCATCACCTTGGCAGGATTCACAACGACCTCCTCTTACATTGAATGAAAACCGACCAGGTTTATATCCTCTGATTTTTGATTCTGGTAGCTTAGCAAATAAATCACGAATGTGCGTAAAAACACCTGTATAGGTGGCCGGATTTGACCTAGGTGTACGACCTATAGGGTTCTGGTTAATCTCTATCACTTTATCCAACAATGTCGAACCATCTAAAGAATCATGTGGTAATGGATAGGCTCTGGCATTATTTAATTTCTTAGCAAGTATGGGAAATAAGGTTTCGTTTATTAGCGAGCTTTTACCACTACCAGACACACCAGTGACCACAATAAATCGACCTAATGGAAAATCCACATTTATTTTTTTAAGGTTATTTCCCGTAGCACCTTTTAAAGTTAAAAGTCCGGATTTAGCATTGCGCCGTAGTTTTGGGGTTTTGATCTCTTTTTTCCCAGATAAATATTGCCCAGTAAGCGAATTTTTCACATTAAGTAATTTTTTTGGCACACCAGCATAAATAACATTCCCCCCAGACTTGCCGGCTCCCGGTCCCAAATCTATAATATAATCAGACGCTTTCATTGTTTCTCGATCGTGTTCAACCACTATAATGGAATTCCCAATATCTCGAAGAGTTTTCAATGTTTTAAGTAATCGGTGATTATCCCTGGGGTGTAAACCAATAGATGGTTCATCCAAAATATATAGAACCCCCATAAGTTGAGAACCAATTTGAGTGGCCAAACGTATACGCTGTGCTTCACCCCCTGAAAGTGTAACAGCAGAACGTTCCAACGTGAGATAACTCAGGCCCACATTTATAAGAAAACCGAGTCGCTGATGGATCTCATTCAAGATTTGCCCTGCAATGGCCTTTTCCATTCTTGTTATAGAAAGTCCATTAAAAAAAGTCTGAAGTTCCGTGATAGACATAGCCGATAATTCTCCTATGTGTATTCCGCCAATCCTCACCCCTAGACTTTCTCTATTGAGCCTGGCCCCATGACATTTAGAGCAAGGACTCATGCTCATAAACTGTTCGATCCATTCCCGAATACCTGAAGATTTTGTTTGCTTGTAACGACGTACTAAATTGGGGATTGCTCCTTCCCAGCCACCAGTATAAGTACCGGTCCAACGTTCGGAGCTATACTGCATTTTAAATTTATTTTCGCCGGTTCCAAAAAGAAGAACCTGTCGCACATCTGAACTAAGCTTAATCCATGGAGTTGTAAAGTTGAACCCCAAATGCCGAGATAGACTTTTAAGAATGCTACCATACCAGTTTCCTCTTGGTTGTTCACCTAATGATGCAATGGCGCCTTGAATTAATGATTTATGTTTGTCTGGGACCAGAAGTTCCGGGTTTACTTCCATATGAGAACCAAGACCATCACATTTAGAACAAGCACCATAAGGAGAATTAAATGAGAACATTCGTGGTGTCAGCCCTTCCATGCTGACTTCACAATCAGGGCAGGAAAAATGTTCGCTGAAAAGATGTTCTTTATCTGGAAGCTCGTGAATAATCAATAATCCGTTACTAATTTTCAAAGCAAGTTCCACAGATTCTGTCAATCGTTCATGCATTGACTTTTTTAGGATTATCCGATCTATCACTACTTCAATTGAATGTTTTTTATTTTTATTCAAAAGAATTTTATCATTGACTGTAAATATTTTTCCGTTAACGCGAATTCGCAAGAATCCCTTCCTGGAAATTCTTTCAATAACGCGTTTATGTTCGCCTTTCCTACCTCGTATCAAAGGGGAAAGAACATGAATTCTTGTTCCCACTTTGAATTTGTGGATTATATCTACAATCTGTTGAACCGTTTGTTTCTGAATTCGTTTTCCACATTTCCAGCAGTGTGGCAAGCCTATATGAGCAAAAAGTAAGCGCAAATAGTCATGAATTTCTGTAACTGTCCCTACCGTAGAGCGTGGATTACGAGCGGTAGCTTTTTGTTCGATAGAAATAGCAGGAGAAAGACCCTCGATGGCATCCATATCGGGTTTTTCCATCAAACCTAAAAATTGTCTAGCGTATGATGATAAGGATTCTACATAACGACGTTGTCCTTCGGCATATATAGTATCAAAAGCCAGTGAAGATTTCCCCGAACCGGACAACCCTGTAATCACCACCAACTTATCACGAGGAATAGTAACATCAATATTTTTTAGATTGTGCTGTCGGGCACCTTTTATTATGATTTTATCATTAGGTCTGGTCATATAGAAAACTCCGATCGGAGGTCAAATTTTGTACATCCTTGAATTTACAGATACTACGAAACGTACACCAAAAACGATTTGCAATTATTCCTATACATGCTTTAAAGCGCTCTTTACTTGACTATCCCAATTATTTATGCCTACTTTGACATATGGGTTCATTAAAAAACCATATTCTTATATCTATGCCGCATATGGGGGATTCTTTTTTTGGGAAATCGGTAATTTTTATCTGTGAACACGATACTTCAGGGGCGATGGGTTTAATCATTAATAAACCTTTCAAGGAATCTAATCTAAATAACATATTTGAAAAGCTCTACGTTGATGATGATAGTCTGTTATCTTTATCAGAAGAAATCTATTTTGGTGGGCCTGTGCTTATAGAGAGGGGTATCATTCTGCATACTACTGACTATAAATCAGAAGGTACTGTTCGCATTTCTGATGAGTTTGCCATTACTAGCCAAAAAACCATATTGAAAGAATTGCAAAATCAATCGATTTCTCAATATAAACTCATTTTAGGACATGCCGGGTGGAGTTCGGGACAACTTGAAAGAGAGATAGAGAATGGTGACTGGCTATTACAATCCACAACACAAGATTTCGTGTTTAAAGTACCAGCAGATCAAATGTGGCCCCAGGCTGTAGGCTCTATTGGAGTAGACCTGGATCCTGTTTCAGGTATTGGTGGACAAGCATAGGATAAATCCTTATATATTTTAAATAATTACCTTGAAAATCCGCCCTTTTAAATTAGTTGTCCGCTTTATTTCTAACTGACATTACCTCAAGAGAGCCTGGATGGTGGCGTTTGATTCTGCCAAGCGGTCACTTAAAAGCTTTACCACATAGGAGTGAAGCATTGTGGTTTTCTCTGGAGCTTCCAATTGCAACTTCTTAAAATTCTCCTTAGATAAATAGTATATCCGACAATCCACATCTGTTACTACGGAAGCAGATGCTTCTGATCCTAGGTATAAACTCACCTCTCCCACAACAGTCCCAGGTCCTAATGTTTTCAGGCGAATCTGTTCCCCTTTACCAGAATCCAGTCTCACTGTGAAATGACCAGATTCTAGAAAATAGATGCCTCCAGCTTTTTTACCTTGTTCGATGATGACCATATCTTCGGAAACATCCTGTTCTTCTAAATATTCTGAAATATCGCTTAACATGTTTCTAAATTGGCTATTATCCCTAAGTCTATCAAGGTCACCAGAATCTTTCAGAACAGTTTGAATAATTTGCTCTTCGCACCATTCCAGTCCATGATCCAGATCCACAAAAGTTTGAATAATATTAGAATCATCAGGGATGATCCCCTCAATTAATAACTGTTCATTTATATCTTGATCCAATCCACAGAGCAGTATATGAAATTGGTGGTTTTCGGCCATGATCTTCAACTTATTAAAACTATTCACAGCCGATGAGTCCATACCGGTCACCTGTCGGAAGTCTGACAAAAGATACTTCATCGAATTCCTGGTATCACTTTCAATACGGTCCAGTACTCGTTGTAAAAGTTTGTTTGCGGTGCCAAAAAAAATGAATCCCTGCAGTGGCAGAATAAAAATCTGATCTCCATTGTCAT